>NZ_JBSFTE010000010.1:25748-226957 GCF_053590565.1 Micromonospora sp. NPDC003197
GAGCCCCTTGGTGAGCCCGATCAGGGCGGTCTTGCTCGTCGAGTACGCGGCGAATCCCGGGAACGCGACATGCTCGGCCACGTTGCAGGCGTGATCGCCGCCGCGCTGCTGGTGTTCTTCGGGATAGTGATCGTCGCCGCCGCCGACCTGATCGCCGACCGCCTATTCAAGGGGGACACCACCCTGGTCTGGGTGCTCGTCGGGGCCCTGGCGGCTCTCGCCGTGGCGCATACCACCCGGGGGCTGCTCTCCGGACTGCAACTGTTCCCCTGGTACGGCACACAGCTCGGCATCGACGGTGCGCTGCGGATCGGCCTGGTCGCCGCCCTGGGACTGGCCGGGGTCACCTCCCCGTTCTGGTACGGAATGGTGCTGGTGTTCGCCCCGGTGGTGTCGGTCGTCTGCACCCTGCCCCCGGTGCTGCGGGCGATCGGCGGGGGCCTACCGCTGCCCTGGGCACCCCTGCTGCGCGGGCTCGGTCTACTCACCGTCTCCAGCCTGCTCGCGCAGGTCGTGGTGAACATCGGCGTGATCAACGTCCGGCTACTCGAACCGGACGACGAAGCCATCGCCGGAGCACTGCTCTCCGCACTGGTCCTGGTCCGGATCCCACTGTTCGTCTTCTCGTCCCTACAGGCGTCCCTGCTACCCGGCCTGGCAGCCTCCGCCGCCACCGGCGACCAGAGCGCCTTCCACTCCCTGCTCCGCCGCGCCCTGATGATCGTCACTGCGCTGGGCGCTGTCGGTTCGTTCGTCGCCACTCTGCTCGGCCCCTGGCTGGTACGAACCCTGTTCGCGGCCCCGGACGTACTGACCCGGGTCGACTTCGCCTGGCTCTCCGTCGGCACCCTGCTCTACCTCTGGGCAATGGTGCTCGGTCAGGCAATCCTGGCCCGAGACGGGCACCGGGCACAGGCGCTGTCCTGGGTGGTCGGCACGGCCGCCCTGGGTGTCGTCACCCTCATCCCGATGTCGGTGGCCCAGCGGGTCGAGATCGCCTACACCGTGGGTTCTCTGCTGGTGGTCGTCAGCATGGCGCTGTTCCTGCGCCGATCGGCGCAAACCACCCACCCGAGCGCGTCCCTCGAACCCGTGACGTCGTCGCCCGCAACCGGAGACTACCGATGACCCCTCCCCGCGTGACCGCGGTGATGCTCGCCTACGGCGCCGAGCCCTGGCTGTCCGACGCTGCCCAGGCCGTACTGGCCAGCACCGACGTCGAGGTCGACCTCATCGTGGTCGACAACGGCTGCACCGGTGACGGGGTGGAGGTGGTCAAGGGCTTCGCCGGGGTACGCGTCCTACGGCCGGAGGAGAACACCGGCTACTCCGGCGGCTGCCGGGTCGGCGCGGCCGAGGCGACCGGCGACTTCCTGGTCTTCGTCAACTCCGACGCGATCGTCGCGCCGGACGCCCTGGCCAAGATCGTCGCGGTCGCCGCAGAGGACGGGGTTGGCGCGGCGATGGCCTCGATCCGCCTGGCCGACCAGCCCGACACGATCAACACCTCTGGAAACCCGCTGCACTTCACCGGGCTGTCCTGGGCCGGCAGCAACGGCGAACCGGCCAGCCAGCACATGCAGCGGACGACTGTGCCGTCGGTGAGCGGATGCTGCTTCGCCATGCGTGCCGAGGTGTGGCGGCGGCTGGACGGCTTCGCGGCCGAATACTTCGCCTACCACGAGGACACCGAACTGAGCCTCCGGCTGTGGCAGCAGGGGTTCCGGATCGAGTACATTCCCGACGCTGTGGTCCGCCACTACTACGAGTTCTCCCGTAACACCTTGAAGTTGTACCTGGTCGAACGCAACCGGCTGATCACGCTCCTCACCGCCTACGAGGGCCGTACGCTGGCCGTCCTCGCGCCGATGCTGCTCGTCACCGAATTGGCGATGCTCGCCGCCTCGGTGGCCGGGGGTTGGGGCCGGCAGAAGGTACGCGGCTGGGGCTGGCTCTGGACCAACCGGGCGTGGGTACGCGCCCGGCGGCGACAGTTGCAGTCGGAACGGCGGGTGCCCGACGGGGTCATCGCCGAGCGGATGACCGCCAAGGTCGCGCTGAATGAGGCCGCCCCGCCCGGCATGGGATTGTTCAACCTGCTCGCCAGCGCCTACTGGAAGTTGTCCCGTCCGCTGTTGAAGCGGGCCTGACCTGTCGTCGCTGCAACGAAGCTGACCTGCCGTTGTGGAACGCGGATGGCCCGCCCCGTACCACCCGGGGCGGGCCATCCGCTGTTCGGTGCTCAGAATCCGGGTTTACTCGGGCTTCTTCTGCTGGCCCTCCAGGTCGGCGGAGCCAGCCGAGGTGGTGGGCTTGGCGGATTTGGCCCGCTTGCCACCGGGCGCCTTCGGCTCCTCGGGACGGCTCTCGGCCGCGACCTCGGCCTCGGCATCCTTCGCTGCCGAGCCACCGTCGAGCAGCGCGGTGAGGGCAGCGCCGGTTACCCGCCGGAAGCTACGCCCCACCTTTCGCCGGTCCAGGAGCGCGACCTCCAACTGGTTGGCGGCGATCGTGCGGGCGGCACCGCCCTCGCCGCCGACCGTACCCAGCGCCTTGACGGCCAGCTGTACCGCCTCGCTCAGCGACATGTCGGGGCGGTGGCTGGCCCGCAGCACGCCGGAGATCGCCTCGGCCTGCCCGCCCATCGCCATGCAACCGGGCTCGTCGTTGACCGAGCCGTCGTACGTCAGCCGGTAGAGCTCGTCGTCCGCCGGGGTGGCACCGACCTCGGCGACGCAGAGCTCCACTTCGAACGGCTTCGACTGCTCAGTGAAGATCGCACCGAGGGTCTGCGCGTAGCCGTTGGCCAGTGCCCGGCCGGTAACGTCCCGCCGGTCGTAGCTGAGCCCGTTGAGGTCGGCCATCCGTACCCCGGCGCGGCGCAGATTCTCGAACTCGTTGTAGCGGCCGACGGCGGCGAATCCGATCCGGTCGTAGATCTCACTGACCTTGTGCAGCGCGCTGGAGATGTTCTCCGCAACGAAGAGGACCCCACCCTCGTAGCTGAGTACCACCGTGCTGCGGCCCCGGGCGATGCCCTTGCGGGCCAGCTCGGAGCGGTCGCGCATGATCTGCTCGGGCGAGGCGTAGAACTGCATGGCCACGGCGGCGGTTCTCCTTCTGAACTGTGCCTACGGCGTACGGGTGTGCGTGCGGGGACGGAGTCAGCCGCCCAGGTTCTCCATCCGGCCGGCAACCACCGCTTCGGCGATCGCGGCGCTCTCGGTGTCGGTGAGCCGGCGTGTGCCCTCGGCCGTAGCGGTCATCACCACCGGGTAGATCCGGCGGGTCAGGTCCGGTCCGCCGGTGGCGGTGTCGTCGTCGGCCGCGTCGTACAGGGCCTCGACCGCGAGCCGCACCGCCTCGTCGGCACTCAGCCCGGTGCGGTAGCGCTTCTTCAGTGCCGACTTGGCAAACAGCGAGCCGGAACCAATCGCACTGTAACCATGCTCCTCGAAGGGACCGCCGGTGACGTCGAAGCTGAAGATCCGACCAGCCCGGGTCGAATCGGCGACGGCCAGGTCAAAGCCGGCGAAGAGCGGAATCACGGCCAGCCCCTGCATCGCTGCCCCAAGATTGCCCCGGATCATCGACGCCAGACGGTTGGCCTTGCCGTCGAGAGAGAGCATCGCTCCCTCGATCTTCTCGTAGTGTTCGAGTTCGACCTGGAACAGCCGCATCATCTCGATGCCGATGCCGGCCGTGCCGGCGATGCCCACCAGGGAGTACGCGTCAGCGGGATGCACCTTCTCGATGTCCCGGCTGGCGATCATGTTGCCCATGGTGGCCCGCCGATCACCGGCCATCACCACCCCACCCAGGCAGGAAATCGCCACGATGGTGGTGGCGTGCGGGGCGAGGTCGGCGGCGGCCATGCCCGGCGGCAGCGGTCGACGACCGGGCAGCAGGTCCGGGGCGGCCATGCTCAGGAACTGGGTGAAGGAGGACGTCCCCGCGTTGGTGAACACATCTGGTAGACGGCCGGATGGATCAAAACCCGCTGCCACGTGGTTCCTCTCTCAGGTACGTGATCGCCTCAGCTGAAGACCCCACGCGTCGCCACGTAGGGTCGGCAAGGCCACCGTTGCGGTTGAAGCAGACTATCGCCCGACCGCCGGCCGGGTGATGATCGTAGTCATCGTTCTGTCTCCTGGTCACGGCCGAGCGGCCAGCCGCACCGGAGGGCCACAGCAATACTAGCTGCGGATGATCACTGCCCGCCCTTCTGCACGTACCCCCGGACGAACTCCTCGGCGTTCTCCTCCAGTACGGAGTCGATCTCGTCGAGCAGGTCGTCCACGTCCTCGGTGATCTCGGCATGCCGCTCGGCGACCTCAGGGTTGACCTCGGTCGCGACGTCCTCGACCTCCTCATCCCGACGTGCCTTGCCGGACTGGGACTGACCGCCGGTGTCACGGGTAGCCATCAGGGTGCCTCCTCCACGATCGCTTGAAGAAAACTTACCCCGTGCAGGCGACGATATGGGCTGTCACCACCCCACCACATGCAGGATGGACTGGCATGCCGTCAGGTCGGGGCAGGCACTCGCAATCGTCCCGGCGCGACTCGACGGCTACGACTCGCTCGGGCTCAGCCGCCGGTGAGGGTCTCCAGCAGATCCTTGGCACTGGCACACCGGTCGAAGAGCGCCCCGACATGTTTCCTGGTGCCCCGCTCCGGCTCCATCATCGGCACCCGCACCAGTGACTCCCGGCCGACGTCGAAGATGACCGAGTCCCAGCTGGCAGCGACCACTTCGGAGGCATACTGGGCCAGGCAGCGGCCACGGAAGTAGGCTCGGGTGTCCTCTGGCGGCTCCACCATCGCGGTACGGACCGCCTCGTCGGACAAGAGCGTCGCCATCGAGCCCCGGGCCACCAACCGGTGGTAGAGGCCCTTCTCCGGCCGTACGTCGGAGTACTGCAGATCGACCAGTTGCAGCTTGTGCGAGGCCCAGCCGAGCTGCTCCCGCTCCCGATAGCCCTCCAGCAGTCGCAGCTTGGCCACCCAGTCCAGTTCACCGGCGCACAGCATGATGTCCCGTCCCAGCCGGTCCAGCGCACTCTCCCAGCGGTCGAGCACGTCGGCGGTCATGTCGTCGACGTCGCTGCCGTACCGGTCCTCGACGAAGGCACGAGCTCGTTCGAGATAAGCCCATTGCAGATCGAGCGCGGTCAGCCGACGCCCGTCCCGCAATCGGATCAGATGAGTCAGCGACGGGTCGTGGCTGACGGCCCGGAGTTCGGAGACCGGATCGGCGATCGCGAACTCCGGGGTGAGCACCTTCTCCTCGATCATGGACAGCACCAGGGCGGTGGTACCGACCTTGAGGTACGTGGAGACCTCTGACAGGTTGGCATCGCCGATGATGACGTGTAGCCGCCGGTACTTGTCTGCGTCGGCGTGCGGCTCGTCCCGGGTGTTGATGATCGGCCGTTTGAGGGTGGTCTCCAATCCGACCTCGACCTCGAAGAAGTCGGCCCGCTGGGAGATCTGGAAGCCTGGTTGCGAGCCGTCCTGGCCGAGGCCGACCCGGCCGGCACCACAGACGACCTGCCGGGTCACGAAGAACGGCGTCAGGTAGGCGACGATGTCCGCGAAGGGGGTCTGGCGGCGCATCAGGTAGTTCTCGTGCGCCCCGTAGCTGGCACCTTTGTTGTCGGTGTTGTTCTTGTAGAGGTGGATCGGGTGGGTGCCGGGGATGGTCGCCGCTCGTCGAGCCGCCTCGGCCATCACCCGCTCCCCCGCCTTGTCCCAGCGCACCACGTCCAGCGGGTTGGTCACCTCCGGCGTCGAATATTCCGGATGTGCGTGGTCGACGTAGAGCCGGGCACCGTTGGTCAGTATGACGTTGGCCAGTCCGAGATCCTCGTCAGCGAGCGCCTCGGCCGGGTCGTAGGCCGCACCGGAGTAGGTGAACCCTCGGGCGTCCCGCAGCGGTGACTCTTCCTCGTAGTCCCAACGGGCCCGCCCGCCCCGGGTCAGTTCGGGGCGGGCGCCATAGGCGTTGACCACCTGCGACGAGGTAACCATTGGATTGGCCCCGGGCTGGCCGGGCACTGAGATGCCGTACTCCAGCTCGGTGCCCATGATCCGCCGTACGCTCATGCCGCTGCCCCGCTCTGCTCGCTGAGGATGCATGGCTGAATTCGCCCGCTACGCTCACTCATGCTCTCGCCCCACTTCGCCGGCCGTTGCCTTCAGCGTAGTCCGCATCGACTGTCGGAGGCGGGCGGCGCGTCCGCGTACTCACAGGACAACAGTGCGGCCGGGTCCCTGAATACGCCGATCTACTGTTCGCGCATGCCAGCCAGGGTAGTAGATCGGCCCGGAGAAAATGTGCTCGCGTACTCCTGCCTCGTCAACGAACAGGTACCCGCCAATTCGTCCGATTCAGCGAAGAGCGCGTTGTGCTGGGAGTTGTCCGCTCCCCATCATCACGAACCCCAGTCGGTAGGTAAAACCGGAAGCCCGTAGACGCCACGGACAGGCAGCCGATGAGCAGCAGTGCAGTGTCGACGGAGAGGCAATCGGTCCAACCGGGCCCTGGAAAACGCCGGCCGGCGGCCGGTCAACACAGCCACCGCGAGCAACCCGGTGAACGAGCGCCAGACACCGATACCGGGTGCATGCCCATGGCCGGACGGAGAACAACAGCCCGGCCGCACAGGTCATGCCGATCAGCAGGCCGGTGGCGAGCATCGGCCGATTGAGTAGGGTACGTCCGCCGCGTAGAAGGCTGTACCGATCAGGAGCGATGGCGGCAACAGCCATGCGGCGTGTACGACGTATGCTCCGGCCGAAGCGGTCCATGAGGCGAGTAGCAGGGCGACTACCAGCCTTCACCGGGGGGATGCCAAGCGACCGACGGGCCCAGGCGCTCGGCTCGGTGCCCGACCTGTGTCAGCCCCGTCCGCTCGACGATCGGAAGGATGCCGGCGCTCACTGGTCCACACTCCTAAAGGATCGGCCTTTGTGTGACAGCCGACGCAGTCTATTCAGGTGCCAGTAGTTGACTTTCTGGTGCGACCATCGGTTGCCATGCCCAAGCCACAGAGCTTGCCGTACCCGGGCAGGAGAGTCTTGAGCCAGGACGGCGCAAAAGAAGGTGGTCCCTGACGGGAATTGTCAGGGACCACCTTTAGCAGGTGCTACAGGTACTGACCGGTGTTGCTCGCGGTCTCGATGGACCGGCCGGCCTCCGTGCCCTTACCGCCCGAGACGAGCGTACGGATGTAGACAATCCGTTCGCCCTTCTTGCCGGAGATCCGGGCCCAGTCGTCAGGGTTGGTGGTGTTGGGCAGGTCCTCGTTCTCCCGGAACTCGTCGACACAGGCGTCGAGCAGGTGCTGGAGACGGAGGCCCTTACGTCCGGAGGAGAGGAACTCCTTGATGGCCGACTTCTTACCCCGGTCGACAATGTTCTGGATCATGGCACCCGAGTTGAAGTCCTTGAAGTAGAGGACCTCCTTGTCACCGTTGGCGTAGGTGACCTCAAGGAACCGGTTTTCCTCCGTCTCGGAGTACATCCGCAGCACGACCGCCTCGATCATTGCGGCGACCGTGGCCTGCGGATCGCTACCGTGCTCAGCCAGGTCGTCCGGATGCAGCGGCAGCCCGGTGAGGATGTACTTGGAGAAGATGTCCTTGGCCGCCTCCGCGTCCGGCCGCTCAATCTTGATCTTGACGTCGAGACGTCCAGGACGCAGGATCGCCGGATCGATCATGTCCTCCCGGTTGGAGGCACCGATCACGATGACGTTCTCCAGCCCCTCCACGCCGTCGATCTCGCTGAGCAGCTGCGGAACGATCGTGTTCTCCACGTCCGAGGAGACCCCGGAGCCCCGAGTACGGAACACCGAATCCATCTCGTCGAAGAAAACGATGACCGGAGTGCCCTCCCCGGCCTTCTCCCGAGCCCGCTGGAAGACCAACCGGATGTGCCGCTCGGTCTCGCCGACGTACTTGTTGAGCAGCTCCGGGCCCTTGATGTTGAGGAAGAAGCTGGTGTGCTTCTCCTCGCCCCGGCGTTCGGCGATCTTCTTGGCCAGCGAATTGGCGACGGCCTTGGCGATCAGGGTCTTACCACAACCTGGCGGCCCGTAGAGCAGAATGCCCTTGGGCGGTCGCAGCTGATGCTCGCGGAACAGATCGGCGTGTAGGAACGGAAGCTCCACTGCGTCACGAATCTGCTCGATCTGGGTGTGCAGGCCGCCGATGTCGCCATAGTCGACGTCCGGCACCTCCTCCAGCACCAGCTCCTCGACCTCGCTCTTCGGGATGCGCTCGTAGGCATAGGCCGAGCGCGGCTCGATCATCAGCGAGTCGCCAGCACGCAGCGGCGCACCGATCAACGTTTCGGCGAGATGGACGATCCGCTCCTCGTCGGCATGGGAGATCACCAGTGCCCGGTCACCCAGGCCGGTGGAATCCTCCAACACCTCCTTGAGCATCACGACCTCGCCGGCCCGCTCGAAACCGAACGCGTCCACGATGTTGAGAGCGTCGTTGAGCAGAACCTCCTGGCCCCGTCGTAGCTCCCCCACCTCGAGTGAGGGCGACACCGCGACCCGGAGCTTCCGCCCTCCGGTGAACACATCCACCGTGCCGTCGTCGTGGCGAGCCAAGAAGACACCGTAGCCACTGGGTGGCTGCGCCAGCCGGTCGATCTCCTCCTTGAGCGTGACGATCTGGGCCCGCGCCTCCTTGAGGGTGCTCACGAGCCGATCATTGTTCTCGGTCAGTCGAGCCAGCTGCGCCTGCGTCGCCGCAAGCCGCTCCTCGAGCTGCCGGACGTGTCGGGGGCTTTCGGTCAACTTGCGCCGCACCAGAGCGAGTTCCTCTTGAAGGAACGCGACCTGGGTGGAGAGATCGTGGGCCTCCTTCTCCCACCGTGCGGCGCGCGAATCCGCGTCGTCGCTGCGTGCCACGTCCCACCTCCCCGGGGGCTTGAACGTTCTGCCATAACACTAACCGCTATGACGCCGATTCGGTCCCATGCAACGCCCTCGTCACCGAAGCTTGATCGTCAGGGGGACGCCGTTTGAACAGCCCCGCCGGTATTCGGGTACGGTCGGCATGTTGGCGGACGAGAACATGGGGGTGCGCCGTGACGGCACCGACCGAGACCGAAACCGGCGAGCTCCGGGTCTGGGTAGACCAGGACCTATGCACCGGAGACGGCCTATGCGTGCAGTACGCCCCGGAGGTCTTTGAATTCGACGTCGACGGCCTAGCCTACGTGAAGGACGACGACGGTGAGCTGCTTCTGGCCCCGGGAAGCCGGGTCGACGTGCCACCCCACCTGCGACTCGACGTGATCGACGCAGCCAAGGAATGTCCCGGCGACTGCATCCACGTCGTACGAACCGACGACGACGTCGAGGTGGCCGGGCCGGACGCCGTCTGAGCACAGCTGTCTTACCGGGCGGGGCACCCCGATGGGTGCCCCGCCCGGTGTCCTTCACTGGATCGGGTGACCGATCGCCATCGACACCACCTGTGCGAACTCGCCGAGCCGGGCGATCTGCCCGGGGCCGCCGTCGTCCAGTGTCTTGCCGAACCGCAATGCGTCATGGCGAGAGCCCAGATGGCCCTCCGCGCCCGGCACGGACCCCTCGTCCAGCGAGCTGAGCAGCAAATAGACATCGATGCTGTCCACCCGGACCTGGCCGTCCGGGGTACGGGTCAACCGGCGCCGGCAGCCGACCTCGGTCACGGTCGAGACCGGCACCACCCGCAACGACGACGTCATCGCCCCGACGGGCCCCTCGTCCGGCGGCACGTCCTCACCGTGCCACAGGAGCAGGCGGTTGCCGTCGCAGACGACCACCTCCTGCCAGACGCCGTTCACCTCGTTGACGAAGCGTTCCAGGGTGAAGCCCAGCACCGACGCCCCGCGCAACACACCGCTGAGCGCCTCCAGGGCCACGTCGGGGTCACGTAGGTAGGCGCGGGCGGCCGCCTCCAGATCGTGGTACGGCGACCAGTCCGGAAAGACCGCCGACGAGTCCCCGCCGTCGAACACCGAACTACTCATGCCCGGCTCGCGACATCGATGGTCACTGGCCGACCTGCTCTCCCGCCACGTCGGTGTCGCCCGGTACAGCCGACTGCCGGGCAGCCGCCTCCCGCAAGGTCTGCTTACGCAGCGCGTACGCCTCCGCGCCCTTGCTCGGCTTACGCCGACGGGGCGGGGCGGTCACCCCGGGCGCGAGTTTGCGGGCGGAGACCAGAAATGCGGTGTGTGCGATCATCCGGTGATCGGGGCGTACGGCCAGCCCTTCGGCGTGCCAGTCACGCACCAGCGACTCCCAGGCCCGAGGCTCGGTGAAGCCGCCCCGCTCCCGCAACGCCTCGACCAACTCCGACAGCTGGGGCGTGGTGGCCACATAGCCGATGAAGACCCCACCCGGCACCAGCGCCCGTTCCACCAGGTCGAGCACCTCCCACGGGGTCAGCAGGTCAAGGATGATCCGGTCGAAACCGGACTCCTGACAGGTTGCCACGTCCCCTACCCGCAGCTGCCACGTCGGCTGCGGACCACCGAAGAACGACTCGACGTTACGTCGAGCGATCTCCGCGAAATCCTCTCGCAGCTCGAAGGAGTGCACCTCGCCGCTCGGTCCGACCGCCCGCAGCAGGGAGCAGGTCAGCGCGCCGGACCCAACCCCCGCCTCCAGCACCTTCGCACCGGGGAAAATGTCCCCCATCGCGACGATCTGGGCGGAGTCCTTGGGGTAGATGACCTGCGCGCCCCGCGGCATGGAGAGCACGTAGTCCGCGAGCAGTGGCCGCAGGGCCAGGTAGGCGGTGCCACCGCCGGAGGTCACCACACTGCCGTCGGGCAGGCCGATGAGAGCGTCGTGCTCTAGCACACCCCGATGGGTGTGGAACGACTTGCCAGGCTCGAGGGTGATGGTGTGCATCCGCCCCTTGGGGTCGGTCAGCTGTACCCGGTCACCCGGTCGAAACGGCCCACGGCGCACCGCCATCGCCCCGGCCGAGGTTTCCACACTTCCCTCGCTTCGCTCGGTCATGCCGTCGCCTCGCTACGCTCGACGCCACCACGACCCACGGTGCTGTACCAAATGGTTCCCTCGCTTCGCTCGGTCACGTACCCATCTTTCGTTTCGGTTCCAGAAGCTGCGCCAGATCGGCGACGTGCAAAACGCCGACGACATCTTCGCCTGACACCACCAGGTACTGCGCGCCCGGGTGGGTCTGCACCTCCTGGATCACCTCTTCGCCGTTGAGACCGACGAGGAGTCGCGGCACCCGATCCAGGCCACGGGCCACCGTGTCGACCGTGACCCAGGGCCGCCGGTCGGCCGGTACGGCAGCTGCGGCCACCCGGTCGACCAGGGCCACCAGCCGGCCGGTGGAGTCGGCGACGCCCAGTGCGGCATCGGGTTGACCGGCCTCGACGCCTCGCCGCTGGGCTTCGGCCAGGGGGGTCCCAGTCGCTACCAGGAAGACCGGCCGGGCCAGTCGGGTCAGGTCGATGAGCGGAAAACGCCGGCTGATCCGGGCCACCCGAATCGACTGTCCGGCGCCCTGCCACAGGGTGAAGGCGACCAGCAGCATCAGCGCCAGCCCCAACGGGGCGAGCACCCCCACCCAGGTCAGCAGGGCGACCAACAGCAGCGTGCCGACCGCCACCGCGCGCCCCACCCAGCCGGCCACCTCCGTACCCAGGTGCCGATCCCGGCTCAGGGCCCAGACCGCGGCGCGCAACGCCCGGCCACCATCCAGGGGCAGGCCGGGCAGGATGTTGAAGACCGCCACGATGACGTTGCTCACCGCCAGCTGGAAGGCGAGCTGGTTGATCAAAGTCTCGTCGGGCAGGGCGAGGGTGGCCAGCACCGCCGCGACCCCGAGCACGGCGGACACGGCCGGGCCCGCCAGCGACACCAGCAGGTCGACCCGAGGGCTGGGCACGTCCCGGTCCATCTCGGTGTAGCCACCGAGCAGCTCCAGAGTGATGCCCCGAACCCCGATCCCGTAGTGCCGTGCGGTCAATGCGTGCCCCAACTCGTGCAACAGCACTGAACCAAGCAGACAGACCACAAAACCGAACCCGATCGCGTAACCGGTCAACTGGGACAACTCAAGCTGGCGTCGGACGAACTCGCCGTACATCACGGTCACCAGAACGGCGAGCAACACCATGGAGAAGTTGACGTGGACCGGCACCCCGAACACCCGCCCGATGGTGAGTCCGGAGCGTCGACGTGGTTGTGGACTGTCCTGCACCGGGTCGATGCTACGGAACACCGTGGGCTGGTGACGCCGGTGGCCGTGCCCCGCGTTCCGTCGTACGGGTGCCTTAGCCTTTCGGTCATGACGGCGGAGACGGTGACGACGCAGGCGGACGGGCAGAATCAGGCGGCAACGCAACCAGCGGCGGGCCCCTCACTCTCCCCCTCGCGGGCGGCGGACTTCAAGACCTGTCCACTGCTCTACCGATTCCGAAGCATCGACCGGTTGCCGGAGCGCACCACTGCCGAGCAAGCCCGGGGCACGCTGGTGCACGCCGTACTGGAACGGCTGTTCGACCTGCCCGCGCCGGGGCGTACCCCGGCGGCGGCGGCCGACCTGGTCGCCCCCGAGTGGGAGCGGCTGGTCGCCGAGGAGCCGGAGCTGGCCGAATTGTTTGCCGACGCCGAAGCCGCCACCGGGTTCCTGGACTCGGCCCGAGGGCTACTCGACGGCTACTTCACGATCGAGGACCCGCAGCGCCTTGAGCCGGCCGAGCGGGAGAGCCTGATCTCCGCCACCGTGGACGACCAGTTACTCATCCGGGGCTACCTCGACCGGCTCGATGTCTCTCCCGATGGCGCGCTACGGGTGGTCGACTACAAGACCGGCGGCGCGCCCCGAGAGGCGTTCGAGGCGCGCGCCCTGTTCCAGCTCAAGTTCTACGCCCTGGTGCTGTGGCGCACCCGAGGTGTCGTCCCCCGGGTGTTGCGGCTGCTCTATCTCAAGGATGCCGAGATCTGCGACTACAGCCCGGACGCCGACGAGCTGGCCCGCTTCGAACGGACCGTCGTGGCCCTGTGGCGAGCCATCGAGCAGGCCACCGCCAACCGGGACTTCCGTCCCAAGCCGAGCCGGCTCTGCGACTGGTGCAGCCACCAGGCCCACTGCCCCACCTTCGGGGGCACCCCACCGCCGTTCCCGGAGCACCCGCTGCCCAGTGAGGATCGTCGGGTGGCCCCATCGTCGCGGCTGGTGTCCCGCACGGACGACTGATCCTCCTCCCCAAGGAGGATGCCCGACTCACCACCGGTGAGGATCTTCCGCCCGAAACAGCGGCTAGCGTCGCTGACATGATGGAGCGCGTCACGGGCTGGGGACGGAACCGGCCGTTGCTGGCCGACAGCCTGCTGGCCACCCTGCTCGGGGTGCTTCCGATCGCGCTGGTCCTGCCCCTGCCGCCCGAACTGTGGCCGGAGCAACTCCTTCCGGAACTGGGCTGGAGTCTCCTCGCCGCCGCGCCGGTGGCCTTACGGCGGGTCGCTCCCTGGGTCGCCGTGGGTGCCCTGGTGGCGACGCTCGTCGCGCCGGCGGCGTTCGACGTGGTCCCCGTCTCCCAAGCGTTCGCCTTCATCGTGCTGACCTACTCGATGGCCGCGCAGTATCCGATGCGATCCGCTGTCCTCGCCACCGTCCTGCTGTGGGTGCCGGTGGGCGTGCTCAACGTCCTGTCTCCGGTCATGGACAACTCGTTGGACGTGGGCCCCGCCTACCTGGTCGTGAACAATCTGCTGACCGCGCTGGTCTCGTTCTTCGTCGGTCGTACGGTGAACGCCCGCCGCACCTCCAACCTGGTGTTACAGGAACGTGCCCGGGTCGCGGAGGAGAACCAGCGGTCCCTGGCAGAACAGGCGGTGGCCGACGAACGCCGACGGATCGCCCGGGAACTACACGACGTGGTCGCCCACCACGTGAGTGTGATGGGGGTGCTGGCCACCGGTGCGCGACGGGTACTGAAACGCGATCCGGCGACCACCGACGAGGCGTTGGGCACCATCGAGGAGACCAGCCGTACCACGTTGCGGGAGATGCGTCGCCTGCTCGACGTGTTACGCACCGACTCCGAACCGGCCGCTGAGTTGACTCCCCAGCCGGGGCTGGCCGGTATCGAGGCGCTGGTTGAGCAGGTACGCGAGGCGGGCCTGCCGGTGTCGCTGCGGGTCACCGGCGCGCCCGGGCCACTGGATCCCGGGGTGGCGTTGACGATCTTCCGAATCGTGCAGGAGGCGTTGACCAACGCGCTCAAACACGCCGGCACGGCCACCGCCGAAGTCCGGCTCAGCTTCGGGGTCTACTGGCTGATCGTGGAGGTCTTCGACACCGGCCGGGGGCCGGGGCCCGCCCCGGGACGGGTGGGACACGGCCTGGTCGGTATGCGGGAGCGGGTCGCCCTCTACGGTGGGACCCTGCGTACCGGACCACGACCTGGTGGCGGGTTCCGGGTCTACGCGAAGATTCCGATGGAGCAGTTGGGCGCACCGAGTAACGAGGGGGCGGCATGACCGAGGGCGGCGTACCGGCACGGCCGGTGAGGATCCTGCTCGTCGATGACCAGCCGCTGCTGCGTACCGGGTTCCGGATGGTGCTGGGCGCGGAGGACGACCTGGACATCGTGGGCGAGGCCGGGGACGGCGTCGATGCCGTCGACCTGGCCCGGCGGCTGCTTCCCGATGTGGTGCTGATGGACATCCGGATGCCCCGGATGGATGGGGTGGCGGCCACCCGCGCGATCGTCGACGCCCGCCTGCCGGTACGTGTACTCATCCTGACCACCTTTGACCTCGACGAGTACGTGGTGGGTGCGCTCCGGGCCGGGGCGAGCGGCTTCCTGGCCAAGGACGTGCCGGCGGAGGATCTGGTGACCGCGATCCGCACCGTGGCGGCCGGTGACGCGGTGGTCGCCCCACGCATCCTCAAGCGACTGCTGGACCGGTTCGCCGATACCCTGCCCGACCCGTCGGCCACCCCGCCCAAGGCGCTGGGGGTGTTGACCGAACGGGAGCGGGAGGTCCTGGTACAGGTCGCGCGGGGACTGTCCAACGCGGAGATCGCCCGGGCCCTGTCGGTGAGCGAGACCACGATCAAGACGCACGTCGGGCATGTTCTGACCAAGCTCGGCCTACGAGACCGGGTGCAGGCCGTGGTGCTGGCCTACGAGTCTGGTCTGGTACGCCCCGGCGCCTAGCCCTCTGGCCGGCTGGCGCCTCGGCACCACTCTGCCCTGCCGGCACCTACCCCCCTGGCCGGCCGACGCCCCGGGGATGACGGGGACGCTCCGTCTCCTCCTCAGGTGGGAGAGGCACCACTGCGAAGTGGCGTAGCCGAAGACCGTTCCTGCGTACGACGGATCACCATGCCCCGACCCCCTACTCTGATGACAGACGGTGATCACCGTCGGCGACAACGGGGGACGTACGACGATGGGCTCAGCGGTCAGGGACAACCCTGACCCGGTATCCGGGCCTACCCGCACCAGGAAATCCGCGTCTGTTCCCTCCGTAGGTGGACGGATCGCCGTCCGCCGGCACCGACGATTGATGTCGCCGGCCGGATTGGGGGTCCGGCCGGACCAGCTTCTGGAGAGGACGTTCAGTGACCGCTACGGTAGCCCGCGACGCGCAGGCGGCAGCCCGCGCCAACGATGTGTGGAAGGTGTACGGCTCGGGCGAGGCTCAGGTGATGGCGCTGCGCGGTGTCAGCGCGGAGTTCGAGCGTGGACGCTTCACGGCGATCATGGGCCCCTCCGGTTCGGGTAAGTCGACGCTGATGCACTGCCTCGCCGGGCTGGACTCGGTCACCCGGGGCGAGACGTGGATCGGCGACACCCGGATCACCGGGCTCGGCGACGCCGGCCTGACCAACCTGCGTCGCGACAAGATCGGTTTCATCTTCCAGCAGTTCAACCTGCTGCCCACGCTGACGGCCAAGGAGAACATCCTGCTGCCGCTGTCGATCGCCGGCCGCAAACCCGACCCAGCCTGGTACGACACGGTGATCAAGACGGTGGGTCTGGGCGACCGGCTGGGGCATCGGCCCAGCCAGCTCTCTGGTGGTCAGCAGCAGCGGGTGGCCTGTGCCCGGGCTCTGGTCTCCCAACCTGAGGTGATCTTCGCCGACGAACCGACCGGTAACCTCGACTCCCGCTCCGGCGCCGAGGTCCTCGGGTTCCTCCGCAACTCGGTACGCGAGCACGGCCAGACCATCATCATGGTCACCCACGACCCGGTGGCCGCTTCGTACGCCGACCGGGTGGTGTTCCTCGCCGACGGCCAGATCGTCTCCGAGCTGATCGAGCCGACCCCGGACACGGTGCTGGACACGATGAAGAAGCTGGACGCGTTGACCGAGGCGGTCAACTGATGTTGCGCGCGACCCTGCGGAGCCTGCTGGCCCGCAAGCTCCGACTGCTGCTGTCCGCCCTGGCGGTGGTGCTGGGCGTCATGTTCGTCTCCGGCGCGTTCGTGCTCACCGACACCCTCGGCCGGTCCTTCGACTCGGTCTTCGCCGACGCGTACGCCGAGACCGACGTCGAGGTCAGCGCCAGGTCGAAGGTCGCCACCAGTGAGTTCGAGGGCGAGCAGGTGGCCGCCACCTTCCCCGCCTCGACTCTGGAGCGGATCCGGGCGGTACCCGGCGTGGCGCAGGCCACCGGGCTGGCTGCCGCCGACGGGGCTCGGGTGATCGGGCCGAACGGCAAGGTGCTGACCTCGTTCGGGCCGCCGCAGTTGGGCAGTAACTGGACCGGTGAGAGCGACCTGGTGCGGCTCCGCGAGGGCCACGGGCCGAGTGCCGACAACGAGATCGTGGTCAACGCCACCGTCGCCAAGGCCGCCAACCTGGCCGTCGGGGATCGGGTGGCGGTGTTGACCCTCGAACCCAAGCGCGAGTTCACCCTGGTCGGCATCTTCGGCTACAGCGGTGACCGGGACAGCCTGGGCGGCGTACAGGAGGTGGCGTTCACCGAACGCGTCGCCCAGCAGTTGATGCTCGGCGAGACCGGCGTCTACAGCACGGTCAGCGTACGGGCCGCCGACGGGGTCAAGCCGGCAGCGCTGCGGGACGCCATCTCGGCCGCCCTCGGCGACGGGTTCGTGGTGAAGACCGGTGAGCAGCTCTCCAAGGAGGCTTCGGCCGGGCTCAAGGAGGGCTTGGCCTTCTTCAACAACATCCTGCTCGGCTTCGCCGGGGTGGCGCTGTTCGTCGGGATCTTCCTGATCCTCAACACGTTCTCGATCATCATCGCCCAGCGCACCCGGGAACTGGCCCTGATGCGGGCGATGGGGGCCAGTCGCCGGCAGATGATCGGCTCGGTGCTGATGGAGGCGATCGGCATCGGCCTGATCGCCTCGGTGCTCGGCCTGGGTGCCGGCATCGGGGTCGGCGCACTGCTGGCCTTCGTCTTCGGGCAGATCTCCGGCGGGCTGACCCTGGCCGGATTGGGCGTGCCGGCCAGCGCCGTGGTGAGCGCCTTCGTGGTGGGTCTGCTGGTGACCGTGGTCGCCGCCGTCCTACCGGCCCTGCGGGCATCTCGGATCCCGCCGATCGCCGCGATGCAGGACGCCGCCACCCCGGATCGGCCGTTGACGAAGCTCACCGCTGCCGGCGCGGTCGTGGGGGCTGCCGGTGGGACGCTGCTGACCCTGGGACTGGCTGGCAAGGCCGGCGACAACAGCCTCTGGACCATCCTCGGCGGGGTGCTGGTCTCGTTCATCGGAGTGGCCCTGCTGACCCCGGTGATCAGCAAGCCGGTGGTGTCGCTGCTGGGCCGGCTCTTCGCCTGGTCGGTGCCGGGCAAGCTGGGCCGCCTCAACTCCGGGCGTAACCCGCGCCGGACGGCGATCACCGCCGCCGCACTGATGGTCGGCATCGCCCTGGTCACCGGGGTCAGTGTCATCCTGTCCTCGGCCAAGAGCAGCCTGACCGCGCTGGCTGAGGACACCATCCAGGCGGAGCTGGTCATCTCCGGTGTGCAGACCGGGCCCCGGATGCCGAGCTTCGATCCGGCGGTGCTGGACCGGGCCGCCCAGGTGCCCGGCGTGGCCTCGGTCGCCGGCCTGTACTCCGACGCGGCGCTGGTGGGCGGCGAGCGGACGTACGTCAGCGCGACCAGCAACGTGCCGGCGCTGCGGGACATCTTCCAGGCCACCCCCACCGCTGGCAGTATCGACGCCCTCGGGCCGAACCAGCTCCTGGTCGACTCGGGTACGGCGGCGAAGCGTGGCCTCACGGTCGGCACCACGGTGCCGGTGCAGCTGTCCCGGGGCGCGGCCCAGACCTACACCGTGACCGGCATCTACGCCGAGTCCGAGCTGTTCAGCGGGTTCGTCCTGCCGGCGGGCGCGGCGAAGGAGTTCGGGCTGCCGATGCCGACGCAGGCCTACCTGCAACTGGCCCCGGGGGCCTCGGTGGACCAGGTGCTGCCGCAGGTCGAGGCGCTGCTCGTGGACAGCCCGGAGGTGTCGGTCGCCGATCGGGGCGCGTTCATCGAGCAGCAGACCAGCATGTTCGACCAGCTCCTGCTGATGATCCAGGTGCTGTTGGCGCTGGCCATCCTGATCGCCGTACTCGGGATCATCAACACCCTGGCCCTGTCGGTGCTGGAGCGGACCCGGGAGCTGGGCCTGCTGCGGGCCATCGGGCTACGCCGGGGTCAGACGATGCGCATGGTCACCGTCGAGTCCGTGGTGATCTCGGTCTTCGGGGCGCTGCTCGGCGTGGCGGTCGGTACCGGCCTCGGCGCGGCAGTGGTCCAAGCGCTGCGTGAGGATGGCATCACCGACCTGGTGCTCCCCTGGTCGCAGATGGGGCTCTACGTGGGACTGGCAGCCGTCATCGGAGTGGTCGCCGCAGTGCTGCCGGCGATCCGCGCCGCTCGGATCAACGTCCTCGGCGCGATCGCCCACGACTAGCTCGGATCGGGGGTGGGGCGGGGCGGCGTCGCGAACAGACGCCGCCCCGCCTCAATATTCGGCACCCGCACCGGGTCAGGGCCGCAGATCCAGCGGGGTCAGCAGCCGGCCCAGCAGTGCCAGGTCCGCGTTGGCCAGGCTCTCCAGCAGGTGTACGCCGTCGGCGACGTCGAGGGGCACGTCACCGGGTACGGCCAGCACCGCCGCCCCGGCGGCCAGCCCACTGGCCACCCCGGCCGGCGAGTCCTCGATCGCCACGCACCGGTCGATCGACACGTTCAGCAGCTGCGCGGCGGTCAGGTAGGGCGCGGGATCCGGTTTGGCTGCGGGCACCTCGTCGCCACAGACCACGACGTCGAACCGGTCCCGGCCGAGCGTGTCCAGCGCCACCTCGACCAGGGGCCGGGTGGTCGAGGTGACCAGGGCGGTGGGAATCCGCGCCGCGCGTACCGCTTCGAGTAGGGCGAGGGCACCGGGCCGCCACCGCAGTTCGTCGACGAAGAGCTCGGCGACCCGCTGCTCCAGCCAGGCGGCGCCCACCGCCGGGTCCCGCCAGTGTTGTCCGAGGTCCTCGTGCAGGATGGTCATGGAGTGGGCCATGCTGCTACCGACCATGGCCAACCGGGCGGTCTGCGACAGCCGGCCGCCGTAGTTGGCCGCCAGTTCGTGCAGCGCGACTTCCCAGATCCGCTCACTGTCGATGAGTGTGCCGTCCATGTCGAAGAGCACGGCAGCCGGATGGATGGTCAGAATGTCCTCCTGGGCAGGCCCGGCGGGTTTCCCGATGGCCGGGTGATGGTCAGGTGCCCCGGTCGGGCGGGACGATCCTTCGATCATTCCCCGCCGACCGGCGACGATCCCAGACCCGGCCGCCAGGTGTGGCCCATTCCTCAGGATTCGGTGTGGTTCCGTCCGGACCGTTCGGCGACCACCGGCACTCCCGGGGACGGGGTCGAGGCCGCATCGACCGGCGTGCTCTGCGCAGCGCCGACCAGCCGATCCCACCGACCGATCGCGTCCACTGGCACCAGCAGCGTGCTGGTCGCCGGCCGGATGGTGTCCAGCGGGGGGAACATCAGCGAATGATCGCGGATGATCGTCGCCAGTGCGATGGCCAGTTGCACCGGGCCGAGCCGGGCACCCGGGCAGACCCGGGTACCGGCGCCAAACGGCAGATACGCGTGCTCGCTGTGCGGACGGGTCGCGGTTAGCCACCGCTCGGGGTGGAAGATCTCCGGGTCGGTCCAGTGGCGGGGATCGCGGTGGATCAGGTACGGGCTGAAGAGCACCCGTTCACCCGCCGGCAGCCGGTACGGTCCGAGCGAGGTGGGTACGGCCACCGTCCGGCCCATCGCCCAGTTCGGCGGATGCATCCGCAGCGTCTCCTTGAGCACGGCGGAGGTCAACGGCCAATCCTCCCCGGGCAGCCGGTCCGGGTGGACCGGGGTGGTCATGATCTCGTCCCGGACCGCGCTCAGCAGGGTCGGTTGCTCGGCGAGGCGCAGCAGGCACCAGGACAGGGCCGCGCCGGCCGGCCCGTGCGAGGTGACGATCAGCAGGCGGACCACGCCGACGACCTCCCGGTCCGGCAGGTTCAGCGGATGGTTCAGCAGGCCGTCGAGCACGTCCCGGGGCTGTTCCGGGCGGGACTCGGCCCGGCGGCGGACGACCAGGTCGGTCAGCGTCTCCACCAGGTTGGTGTTGAGCGCCCGCGCCCGCCGGGCCACCGGCCGGGGGCCGATCGGAACCCGGGACTCCTTGCTGTCGGTAACGTCGAGCGAGGCCCAGAACACCTCCTCGACCGCCCGCGCCACCGCGTCCACGTCGTCGTCACCGCCGCCGACGCAGTAGTCGGCGGTGGCCGCGCCGAGCATCCGCTGGGCTTCGTCGAAGAGGTCGATGTCCTGGTTTGCGAGCGAGCCAACGGTACGTCTCATCCGCTGCTCGATCCGCCCGACGTGGGCGAGCAGCACTGGCCGGACGACGCCACGGTTGAGGTAACGGCGGACCGACATCCATTCGGGTAGCCCGTCGAGGAGTTCCTTCCGGCCCCGCCGGCCGCCCACGAAGGAGTTGTCGAGGATGAAGTCGGCGTTCGTCTCCATCAGGGCGTGGTGGACGAGTCGCGGATCGTGTACCACGATGCTCTCCGGGTCGAGCCGCACCACGTCGCCGTACTCGGTCCGGGTCCGGATCATCCAGCCCAGCGGGTCGTCCTCGTAGTCCAGTGCGGAACCGACGTAGGGCAGCCCCTTCGGGCCGGGCACTGGAACGGATCCCATCTCGGCACGTCGTCTCCGGCCGAGCCGGCTCCACCACGAGGTCATCGGACACCTCCACGCTTCATCGGCGGTCTAGCCACGCCGATGCCCACCGCCCTGGTCACCGGGTTGGTCCGCCCCGCCCGGTACGGCAGTGGGCATCGATTGTCGTTTCTGGTCAGTAGATCGGGTAGTAGTACCAGGTGCCACGCGTCGCCCGGGTGGCGCGCCGCTTGACCGCAGTCAGGTAGCGAAGCATGCCGTCTCCCTCCAGCTTCGATAGATCGATCGAAATTTGCTGAAGTCTAACCAGCTGAGAACAACGAGCGCCAGATCTGGATTCATTTCAGCTCACAGGCGGCCAGCGATCGCTCGTACCCGGCGAAGAACGAGGCGGTACGTTGCTCCGCCGTACCGTGGGCTCCCTCGGCGAACCACGGCTGCCCCGGGGCGTCGCCCACCGCGAGCAGCCCGCTGCGCAACTCGTCGAGATCACCATCGGCCAGGGCCAACGACCCCGCCCGCACCGAATCACCGATGTACGCCCCGGCCATGCAGTCGGCCTGCAACTCCTGCTGGATCGTGAACTCATACCGGATGCCCAACCGGACCTGGATGCCGTGGGCGTACTCGTGACCGAGCAGATAGAACAGGAAGGCATCCCCGATCTGCCGGAACGCCGCCACCGCCCAGTTGACGTCGTACGCGATGAAGTCCCCGGCTGGACAGTAGACGGCGTTGTTGCGAGGCACCGACTCCCCGGCACACGCAAGCTCACCGTCCCGCTGGTAGGCGATCACCCGACGAATCGCCTCGAACTGCTGCCCGGATGTCGCAAGCCGCTGCCGCCAGTACTGCTCGGCGACCTCGACGGCCCCCTGGACATCCCGCTCGAACTCCGCCACGGTCATCGTCCCGTCCTGCGTCCCGTCCTGCGACCCCGCCGATGGTCCCGGGGCGCCACCCGGATCGCCGTCCGGTCCCAGTCCGCAAGCCAAGGTCACGACCAGTACGGCGAGCAGGCCGCCCAGGGTCCGGATCCGCTGGGACCCGCGCTCCACCTGTTTCACTACCAGCCCCCTCCTCGCTGCCGCAACGACACCGAACGAGGCCGATAATTCCCGTCCGCACCCCCGGCCCACCACCTCCCACCAGCACATATCGCACGATTCGCCACCTCGGGTGCCGCCAGGCGGAACCCATCCGCCGCCGCCGGCACAATCCGGTGGTGTCGCGACGGCGACTTCGACTGCCTCACCCTCGACCTCCCTGTCATCCAGGTAGCGGACAGGCGTCCACAGCAGGCCGAGCGGAATATCCACAAAGGATGGTGGACGGGCCGGGCATTCCCCGCGTTCCGGGAGGTCAGCCCCTTTTTAATCTTGCGTGCCCAAAGCGCGCGCAAACGCGAACCGTTCGCTCTACCGGGGTTGAGGAGTCGATGATCAGGGTTCCGTGTGGCCAGCCCGGCGGAGTACCGTACTCGCACTATCGCTCCATCCCCGAGATGGTCCTCGGCGGAGACGACTACTTCCACCATCCGCTGTGGTCGTCGACCATGCCGTTCCTCTTCTCATTGATGCTGCCCATGGAGGCCATAGGTGACAGTCGCAACGGCACGGTTGGGATTCGGGGTAACGTTCACCGACCACATGGTGGTGGCCAACTGGAGCCAGGACACCGGCTGGACACCGCTGTCGCTGACCCGAAACGCGCCACTGAGCCTGCATCCGGCCGCCATGTCCCTGCACTACGGCCAGGCCATCTTCGAGGGCCTCAAGGCCTACCGACAGCCCGACGCAACGGTAGCCCTGTTCACCCCGCACCGAAACGCGGAGCGGTTCGCCCGCAGCGCGGCGCGATTGGCCATGCCGGAACTGCCCCCTGACACCTTCATCGAGGCGTGCGAACTCCTGGTACGCGCCGACGCCGACGCGGTCCCGGGCGGATTCGGGCAGAGCCTCTACCTACGGCCATTCATGATCGCCACCGAGGCCAGCCTCGGGGTACGCGCCGCCACCGAATACCTCTTCGCCGTGATCGCTTCGCCCGTGGACCACTTCTTCGCCTCGGGCGCCGCCGCCATCGACGTGTGGTGCGAAAGCCGCCACTCCCGCGCGGCCAGCGGCGGCACCGGCGAGGCGAAGTGCGCCGGAAACTACGCCGGCAGCATGCCGGCCAAGGCTGCGGCCATCGCCCGTGGCTGCCCCGAGGTGCTGTGGCTCGACGCAACCGAGGGCACCTGGGTCGAGGAACTCAGCGCGATGAACTTCTTCTGCGTCCGGCAGCCAGCGGGCGAGCAGCCCGAACTCCTCACCCCACCACTCGGGGGCACCATCCTGCACGGCTCGACCAGGGCCGCGCTCCTGGCCCTGGCCGGAGCCCAGGGCCTCAAGGTAACCGAGCGCCCGATCGCCCTGGCGGAACTCCTCGACCCCGACTCCCCGATCACCGAGGCGTTCGCCTGCGGCACCGCCGCCACCGTCGTACCGATCGGCGGTTTCGTCACCGAGCACAGCCGACGCCGGTTGCCGGCCGAGGGTGCGGGTCCAGTGACCACGATGATGCTCGACGCCCTGATGGCAATCCAGTACGGGCACTCACCAGACTCCCACCGATGGATGCACAAGGTCGACGGCGTCAGCCTGCCCTGAGCCGGATGGAGCGGAGGCACGAGGTGTGCCTCCGCTCCATCCGTCACTTGGCGTTGAAGTAGCTGGCCTCCGGGTGGTGTACGACGATCGCGTCGGTGGCCTGCTCCGGTACCAGCTGGAACTCCTCCGACAGTTGCACGCCGATCCGCTCCGCCCCCAGCAGTTCGACGATCTTCGCCCGGTCCGCCAGCTCCGGACAGGCCGGATACCCGAAGGCGTACCGACAGCCCCGATAGTCGGTACGCAGCAGACCGGCCAGATCCGCCGGATCTTCCTCGGCCAGGGTACGACCGCTGGGCAGGGTCAACTCGGCCCGGATCCGCTGGTGCCAGTACTCCGCCAACGCCTCGGTGAGCTGCACGGACAGGCCGTGCACCTCCAGATAGTCGCGGTACTCGTCCCGGGCGAACATCTTCGCCGTGTACTCACTGATCGGCTGGCCGACGGTGACCAGTTGCAGCGCCACCACGTCCAACGTCTCACCCCGGGGCCGGAAGAAGTCGGCCAGGCACAACCGCCGCTCCTGCCGCTGCCGGGGGAAGGTGAAGCGGGCCCGCTCACTGTGCCCGTTCTCGTCGAGCACCACCAGTTCGTTGCCCTCGGAGTACGCCGGGAAGTAGCCGTAGACCACCGCCGCCTCCAGCACCTTGTCGGCGGTCAACCGGTCCAACCAGTAGCGCAGCCGGGGCCGGCCCTCGGTCTCCACCAGTTCCTCATAGGAGGGACCGGAGCCGCCGCGCGCGCCACGCAGCCCCCACTGCCCGAGGAAGGTAGCCCGCTCGTCGAGCAACGCCGCGTAGTCGGCCAGCGGAATGCCCTTCACCACCCGGGTGCCGAAGAACGGCGGTTTCGGTACCTCGGCGTCGCTGGCGACGTCAGAGCGTACCGACGCGTCGTTGAGGTCGGGCAACGCCTCGGTGACCATGGCCCGCTGCCGCTCCCGGCGAGCCCGGCGGGCCGCCAGCGCCGCCTCCCGCTCCGGATCCACCACTGCGGCGCCACCCCGCTTGGCCGCCATCACCCGGTCCATCAGGGACAGTCCCTCGAACGCGTCCCGGGCGTAGTGCACCTGACCGGGGAACATGGCGCGCAGGTCGTCCTCGACGTAGGCGCGGGTCAACGCGGCACCGCCCAGCAGCACCGGCCACCGTTCGGCCACCCCCCGGGCGGCCATCTCCGCCAAGTTCTCCTTCATGATGACCGTGCTCTTGACCAGCAGCCCGGACATCCCGATGGCGTCGGCCCGGTGCTCCTCGGCCGCATCCAGGATCGCGTTGATCGGCTGCTTGATGCCGATGTTGACGACCTCGTAGCCGTTGTTGGACAGGATGATGTCCACCAGGTTCTTGCCGATGTCGTGCACATCGCCCTTGACCGTGGCCAGGACGATCCGGCCCTTGCCGGCATCGTCGGCCTTGTCCATGTGCGGTTCCAGATAGGCCACCGCCGACTTCATCACCTCAGCCGACTGCAGCACGAACGGCAACTGCATCTGCCCCGAACCGAACAGCTCACCGACGACCTTCATGCCATCCAGCAGGATGTCGTTGATGATCACCAAAGCGGACCTGGTGGTCAACGCCTCGTCGAGGTCGGCCTCCAGACCGTTGCGCTCACCATCGATGATGCGGCGCTTGAGCCGCTCGTCCAGCGGCAGGCTGGCGAGCTCCTCCGCGCGGCTAGCCCGAGCCGAGGCGGCATCCACCCCCTCGAACAACTCGATGAACCGCTGCACCGGGTCATAGCCCTCCCGGCGCCGGTCGTAGACCAGGTCCAGCGCCACCTCGCGCTGCTCCTCGGGGATCTTCGACATCGGAAGAATCTTGCTGGCATGCACGATCGCGCTGGTCAGACCGGCCTGCACGCACTCGTGCAGGAACACCGAGTTGAGCACCTGCCGGGCCGCCGGGTTCAGCCCGAACGACACGTTGGAGACGCCGAGAGTGAAGTTCACCCCCGGATGACGACGGGCGATCTCCCGGATCGCCTCGATCGTCTCGATCCCGTCCCGGCGCGTCTCCTCCTGACCGGTGGCGATCGGGAACGTCAACGCGTCGATCAGGATGTCGGACAGCGCCAGCCCCCATCGGCCGGTCAGGTCCGCGATGAGCCGCTCGGCGACCCGTACCTTCCACTCGGCGGTCCGAGCCTGCCCCTCCTCGTCGATCAGCAGCGCCACCACCGCCGCGCCGTGCTCCTTGATGACCGGCATGACCCGGGCATAACGGGAGTTGGGACCGTCGCCGTCCTCAAAGTTGACCGAGTTGACCACGCAGCGCCCGCCGAGCATCTCCAACCCGGCCTCGATCACCGCCGGCTCGGTGGAGTCCAGCATGATCGGCAGGGTGGAGGCGGTGGCGAATCGACCGGCCAGCTCCCGCATGTCCTGCGTACCGTCCCGGCCGACGTAGTCGACGCAGAGATCCAACAGATGGGAGCCGTCCCGGGCCTGGCCCCGGGCGATCTCCACGCAGGCCTGCCAGTCAGCGGCCAGCATCGCCTCCCGGAACGCCTTCGACCCGTTGGCGTTGGTCCGCTCCCCCACCATCAGCACGCTGGCGTCCTGCTTGAACGGCACGTGGTGGTAGATCGAGGACACACCACGCTCGGCCTGCGGCTGGCGGGCCGCCGGCACCGCGCCGTGCAGGCGCTCGGCCACCGTACGAATGTGCTCCGGGGTCGTCCCGCAACAGCCGCCGATCAGCGCCACGCCGTACTCGTGCACGAAGCGATCCAGTGCCTCGGCCAGCTCGTCCGGAGTCAGCGGGTAGTAGGCCCCGTTCGAGGTCAACTGAGGCAGACCCGCATTGGGCATCACCGACAGCGGCACCCGGGCGTGCTGCGACAGATAGCGCAGGTGCTCGCTCATCTCCGCCGGCCCGGTCGCACAGTTGAGCCCGATCAGATCGATCCCCAGCGGCTCCAGAGCGGTGAGCGCGGCACCGATCTCGCTGCCCAGCAGCATCGTGCCCGTGGTCTCCACCGTGACGTGGCAGATCAGCGGCACGCTGCGACCGGCGTCGGCCATCGCCCGACGGGCACCGACCACGGCCGCCTTCACCTGCAACAGGTCCTGGCAGGTCTCGATGATCAGCGCGTCCGCCCCACCGGTCAGCAGGCCCGCCGCGTTGTCGAGGTACGCCTGGCGCAGCGTGGCGTAGCTGCTGTGCCCCAGCGTCGGCAGCTTCGTCCCCGGACCGATCGAACCCAGTACGAACCGGGGCCGGTCGGGGGTCGACCAGTGGTCAGCCACCTCGCGGGCGAGCCGGGCACCTGCCTCGGAGAGTTCGACGATCCGGTGCTCGATGCCGTACTCCCCCAGGTTGCCGAGGTTGGCACCGAAGGTGTTGGTCTCGACGCAGTCCGCCCCGGCCTCGAAGTAGGCGTCGTGTACCGACCGGACAACGTCCGGGCGGGTGACGTTGAGGATCTCGTTGCAGCCCTCGTGACCTTGAAAGTCGTCCAGGCTCAGGTCGGCTGCCTGCAGCATCGTCCCCATCGCTCCGTCGGCGATGAGGACCCGGCTGGCAAGCGCATCAAGCAGCGAAGTCTGCATTCAGCCAGGCTAATACCGGTACCCGCCGGTCATTGGATGCCGGGCGCAGCCTCCCACATACTGTGACTTGGATCGCGCTGTCCGGTCTGCACCCGGACGTCCTACCTCGTCCCCACCGGCCGCACCGGTGACCCCGTCGACCGACCGGCGCGGCCGGCAGGCCGCATCCCGATCAGGCACGTAGGCTGACAGCTGTGAGGGACAACAGGGACGCCACCACCGGACAACGCTCGGGAGCCGTCGTAGACGATGTCCGGTCCGGCGCCGGTAAGCACAGCGAGGTGACGGCGTGACCGAGTTCGACGGGCTGCCCGTACTGCGGTCACCGGTGGCCATCGCGGCCTTCGAGGGCTGGAACGACGCGGCTGACGCCTCGACCGCCGCCGTCGAACACCTGGAGCAGGTCTGGCAGGCCCGGGAGATCACCGCGCTGGACCCCGAGGACTTCTACGACTTCCAGGTGAGCCGGCCGACCATCACGATGGCCGAGGGCGAGACTCGCCGGATCGAATGGCCGACCACCCGGTTCATGCTCGCCAGCCCGGAGGGCACCGAGCGCGACGTGGTGCTCATCCGCGGCATCGAGCCGAGCATGCGTTGGCGCACCTTCTGTGAGCAGGTGCTGGAGCTGTGCCACAGCCTTGAGGTCGATCGGATCGTGCTGCTCGGGGCGCTGCTGGCCGACGTGCCGTACACCCGGCCGCTGCCGATCAGCGGCAGTGCCTCCATGCGAGACACCGCCGAGCGGTACCAGCTCACCCCGACCCGCTACGACGGCCCCACCGGCATCGTGGGCGTACTGCACGACGCCGCGACGCGGGCCGAGGTCGACGCGGTCTCCTTCTGGGTGCACGTACCGCACTACGCCAACAACCCGCCCTGCCCCAAGGCCACCCTCGCCCTGCTGCACCGGGTCGAGGAGTTGCTGGATCTACCCGTGCCAGTGGCCGACCTGGCCGAGGAGTCCGCCGAGTGGGAGAAGCGGGTACGCGCCGCCGCCGACCAGGACGCCGAGCTGGGTGAGTACGTCCGCGAGTTGGAGGAGCGGGTGGGTGACGCCGGGATCCAACCATTGACCGGGGACGAGATCGCCCAGGAGTTCGAGAAGTACCTGCGGCGACGGGGCGGTTCAGCCGGGCCCACCGCCGGCTCGTGGTGAGCGTATCTGCCAGCGCACCGAAATCCTGGCGGTCGCCGCTCCCCGGAACGGGATGGCGGGCCGCCGGGGCGAGCTGCAACTCCAGCAGGACATTCGTGTCGATTAATTGACACATCTCGCCGCTCGGGGTGAGACGCTGATCATATATGCACATGATCAACCCAACTCCCCTGATGCAGCTCGTAAGTGGCTTCTGGAGCTTCAAGACCCTCGCGGTAGCCGTGGAACTCGACCTGTTCACCCGACTGGCCAACGGCCGGACAATCTCCGTACCGGAGATGGAGGACGAGTTCGGCCTGGCCGAGCGCCCCGCCGACCTGCTGTTGGCCGCGTGCGCGTCACTCGGCCTGCTCGAGAAGGCCGGTGCCGGCTACCGCAACTCCGCTCTGGCCGAGGAGTTCCTGGTGCAGGGCCGCCCGTACTACTTCGGCGGCCAGGTGCGCTACTGCGACGAGCGCACCTACCTGCCGTGGCACCGGGTCGGTGAGGCGTTGCGGACCGACCGGCCGATCACCTGGGATCCGCAGACCCAGAGTTCACTTTTCGACGGCAGCGACCCCGGCATGCTCGCCCTCTTCTGGGACGCCATGTACTCGACCTCGATCTTCACTGCTCGGGCATTGGCCGAGGCCTACGACTTCAGCCCGCACAGTCGACTGCTCGACGTGGGCGGAGGTGCCGGCGCGTTCCCGATCGAGCTGTGCCGGCGGATTCCCGGACTGCGCGCGACGATCGTCGACCTGCCACACGTCTGTCAGCTCGCCGACAAGAAGATCGTCGAGGCGGGCCTGACCGGACGTGTCACCGCGGTTCCGGGCGACTTCCTGGCCGACCCAGCACTGCCCACCGGACACGACGTCATCCTGCTGAGCATGATCCTGCACGACTGGGACGAGCCGACCAATCTGGCCCTGCTCGCCAAGTGTCACGCGGCACTACCGTCCGGCGGTGCGATCGTGATCGCCGAACTGCTGCTCAACGACGAGCGCACCGGTCCCCCAGCAGCAGCGTTGATGGGCATGAACATGCTCGTGGAGACCGAGGGCGGCAAGAACTACTCCGGCGCGGAGTACGCCGCATGGCTCACCCACACCGGATTCACCGAGGTAGAGCTGATCACGTTCGATGCACCGGGAGCCAACGGGGCGGTCGTGGCGCGTAAGCGCTAGCCGGGTCGCTTCCGTCGGTCGCTGGCTTGTGATCGTTAACTGACGATCATTGGCTGGCGATCGTGGGTTGGACCGATCACGAACGTGAGGCGGACTTCGGCGTGTCCGCCGTCCGCCTCACACCGCCTACCGCATCCTAGGAACCTAGTTGTAGGTGTGGGCAGCCTGAAGGGGAGGACACGGATGGAGATCAACCCGGGGGCGGCGGAGTTCCCCCATCGTCAGATCGCCGCTCAACTGCGCGAACGGGTACGTCGCGGCGACTGGGCACCGGGCGAGCGGCTGCCCTCGATCCCCGGCATCGCCGAAATGTTCGGCGTCGCCAAGCAGACCGTGCAACGGGCCATCGACCAGCTCCGGGTCGAGGGAATCCTGATCACCAAGCCGGGCTCCGGCACATTCGTACGCGGCACCCGCCGACGCCTCAACCGACTCTCCCGCGGGCGGTACGGCGGCCACCGGGGCTACCACGCCGATCTCGCCGCACGCTACCGCCAACAGTTGATCGAGGTCGGTCGGGCGTCCGCGCCGGCCGAGGTCGCCGACGCGTTCGGCGTCGCGGACGGCACCGAGCTGGTGGTCCGCCGCCACCTGGTACGCACCGAGGACGCCCCGGTCGAGGTCGGCGCGTCCTGGTTCCGCGTCGCTGACGCGGCGGGTACCTCCCTGGAACGCCCGGAAGCCTTCGGCCGTCCCCTCTATCAGGAAGCGGAGGAGGTCATCGGCCGACGGTATGTGTCAGCCACCGACCAGATCAGCGCCCGACAGCCCAGCCGGGAGGAGGCGGAGATCCTTCGGATCCGCCCGGACACCCCGGTGCTACACCTGCTACACGTCGCCTACGACGAGCGGCGCAGGCCGATCGAGGTCTCCCAGGCGACCTGGCCAGGGCCGATGACCACGTTGACCGAGGAGTATCGGATCCCCGCCCCCACTCCCGACGCCGACCCGGACCCCGGTCTCGTACTCGGCTGAGGCCGGTACGGCCGGACCGTACCCAGCCAGGTCACGCCGGGCCAGACCCGGCGTGACCTGGCCCGGCCGACTACCGGAGGCGTACCCCGAGCAACGCGTCGACGGTCGCGGCCACCAGCGCGGGAGCCGCCTCGTCGGTGCCGTCGCCAGCGAGGGCACCCGCCGCCCAGTTGTCCACCAGCGCCAACGCGCCCGGCGAGTCCAGGTCGTCGGCGAGCCGGTCCCGTACGCCGGCCAGCAGGTCGGCCCCGGACGGCCCGGCAGCGGCCTCGACCGCCTCCCGCCACCGGGCCAGCCGCTGCTCCGCCGCCTTGAGCAGGTCGTCGGTCCACTGCCGGTCGGTCCGGTAGTGGCCGGCCAGCAGCGCCAGTCGCACCGCCATCGGGTCCACCTGGTCGGCCCGGAGCCGGGACACGAAGACGAGGTTGCCCTGGGACTTGGACATCTTGTCGCCGTCGAGCCCGATCATGCCGGCGTGTACGTAGTGCCGGGCGAACGGTTCCGTGCCGGTCAGCCGTTCCGCATGGGCCGCCGAACACTCGTGGTGCGGGAAGATCAGATCGTTGCCGCCGCCCTGGACGTCGATGCTGTCGCCCAGCAGTTTGAGGGCGATGGCCGCGCACTCGATGTGCCAGCCAGGACGGCCGGGGCCCAACGTCCCGCCGGGCCAGGCCGGCTCCCCCTCCCGGGAGCCCCGCCACAGCAGCGGATCGAGCGGGTCGCGCTTGCCGGGCCGCTGCGGGTCACCGCCGCGCTCGGCGAAGAACTCCAGCATCTGGGCCCGCGACAGGTTCGACTCGTAGCCGAACCGGGGAGCTGCGGCGATGTCGAAGTAGATGTCACCGGTGCCGTCGTCGAGCCGGTAGGCGGCACCAGCGTCGAGCAGCGCCCGTACCCGCTCGGCGATGTCCGGAATCGACTCGACCGCGCCCACGTAGTGCGCTGGCGGGATCATCCGCAACGCCTCCATGTCCTCCCGGAACAGGGCGGTCTCACGCATGGCCAGTACGACCCAGTCCTCACCGTCGCGTTCGGCCCGCTCCAGCAACGGATCGTCGATGTCGGTGACGTTCTGCACATACGTCACCGCGTGGCCGGCGTCCCGCCACATCCGCTGCACCAGATCGAAAGCGATCATCGTGGCGGCGTGGCCGAGATGGGTGGCGTCGTAGGGCGTGATGCCACAGACGTACATCGTCGCCGTCGCACCCGGAGTGGTGGGATGGACGGCGCACCGCGCCGAGTCGAACAATGCGAGCGGCTGGCCGGTTCCCGGCAGCCTTGGCACCTCGTGCCCCGCCCAAGATTCCATGCCGCCAGCCTAGCCAGCGCCGGGCACGGGTGATTCCGGGGTGGAGGTGATCAAGGTGACAGCACCGAATCGGGCGGCCTACGTCGAGGGGCGTAGCCGGGTCAGATCGGTGGCCAGGGCATCGCTGGCCAGGCCTCGGGTGGGTCCGGGAACTGCCCGAGGGTCAGCAGTCGGGTAACCCGGGCAGACACTGCGGCGATCTCCGCCACGGCGAGGCAGTCGGCCAGTTCCTCGGCGAGCGGGCCCGCGAGGTCACCGGCGAGCCGGGTCAGTACCTCGACGGCCGCCTCTGGCAGGGACTGTCCGGTCCACCCCCAGAGCACGGTACGCAGCTTGTCCTCGACGTGGAAACAGACCCCGTGGTCCACGCCGTAGATCCGCTCGGCCGGGCCGGAGAGCACATGCCCGCCCTTACGATCCGCATTGTTGATCACAGCGTCGAGTACGGCCATCCGCGCCAGCCGCGGATCGTCGGCGTGGGCGAGGAGATATGCCTGCCCCTCCTCGTCCTGCGCGGCGGCGATCCGGATCCAGCCGGGCGGCAGACTCGTCGCCGGAATGAACCCGACCAGTGCTTCGGCGTCCGGGGACTCGTCGATCCACAGTTGGCAGGCACCTGGACCGAACGGCCCGTCGCGCAGCACCGTCGGCGGGACCAAGCCCCAGCCGGTAGCACGGGAGACCCGGTAGGCGGCGACCTCCCGGCCGGCGAGCGTACCGTCGGGAAAGTCCCACAACGGCCGCTCGCCGCGTACCGGCTTGTAGACACACCGGGCGGTCACCCCATCGAGGGTGAGGAAGCCACGAAGTGTCGTATTGGAGGCGTCGACCAGCCGACCCTCCAACTCGAACTCGCCACCTCGGAGCAGGCGTAGGGCGTCGTCTTCGTCGAGCACGGGCCGCAGGTCGGACGAAGTCACCGGTGGTAGCCGTTGTGGCGCGGGCAAAGGTGACCGGCCGGATCCAGCGGTTGGCCGCACAGCGGGCACGGGGGACGGCCAGCCGCCACCACGCGGCGCGCCCGCTCGATGAAGTCTCGGGTCGCCGCCGGGGTCAACCGCACCCGTAGCCGGTCGAGATCCTCGGCGGGCTCCTCGTCCTCGTCCACGGCGGCGGCGTCCTCAGCACCCCCGAGTTCGATCTCCGCCTCGCCGGTCGCGATGGCTTCGATGACCACGGTGGCCGTGTCGACGTCGAATGCCAGCCCCAGTGTCCCGACCCGGAACTCCTCGTCGACCGGGGTGTCCAGCGGGTCGTTGTCGGGCAACGCCGCCGTCGGTTCGGGCAACTCCACCCCGAACCGACGGTGCGCCTCGGTGAGCAGCTCCTCAAGCTTCTCCGCCAGCAGCGACACCTGGACCTTCTCCAGCGCGACACTGACCAGCCGGCCACCGCCACGCGCCTGGAGGAAGAAGGTGCGCTCCCCCGGCGCGCCCACAGTCCCGGCGACGAACCGCTCTGGCGGCTCGAAGGCGTGCACCTGGTGGGTCATACCCACGACCCTATCCGGCCGACTTCGGCGGCGCGCAGCGCACCGACCCGAATCGCCGCCAGGCGCCCCGGTCGGCCAGCCATCCATCGACCATTCCCTGAGCGAGGCCGGGGACGGACTCGTCCGACGGTGGCCCCCGCTGGGGTCACCGTTCCGGACCGGTCGCGCCGCTGCCCGCACCACCGCCGACCGGGGCATCCGACTCGGCCTTGCGGGACCGCCGCCGGGGCCGCCGGGGCATCACCAGGTTGGCCAAATCCCCGCCGACATCGTTGAGACGCAGGATGAACGGCCGGGTCGGGGTGTAGCGGATCGCGGTCACCGAACTCGGGTCGACCACGATCCGCTGGAAGAGATCCAGATGTACGCCGAGCGCGTCGGCCACGATCGCCTTGATCACGTCTCCGTGGGTGCAGGCCAGCCAGAGCGCCTCCGGTCCGTGCTCGGCGGTCAGCTGGGCGTCCCACCGGCGAACTGCGGCGACGGCTCGGCTTGCCATCGCGGCCATCGCCTCCCCCTCCGGGAAGACCACCGCGCTCGGGTGCTGCTGCACCACCGGCCAGAGTGGATCCTTGGCCAGTTTCTTCAGCGGCTGGCCTTCCCAGGCGCCGTAACCGCACTCAATCAATCCCTCCTCGACCGTCGGCGCGAACTGCGGCAACGCCAGGTCGAGGGTCTGCCGGCAGCGGATCAGTGGGCTGGTGACCACCGCCGCCAGCGGCAGTCCCTTCAGCCGCGCCCCGACCGCGGTGGCCTGTGCCCGGCCGGTCTCGTCGAGTTCGACCGGCCGCCGGCCGGCCAGTCCCCCGTCGGCGTTGGCGGTGGTTCGACCGTGTCGAAGGAGCAGAAGGGTTGCCACGATCACCAGCCTAAAGGTCGGTCAGATGTTAGGAAGGGCCCCTTCCAAGGCAGAAAGCGATAACAAGGGGCCCTTCCTAACAGCAAAGCCGGGTGGGTCAGTCGCCGACCCCGGCTAGGTCGAGTGCCTCGGCGCAGGTGCGCAGGGTCTGGATGCCGCTGTCCCGGTCGGCTGCGAAGAGGGTCAGCGACAACGTGGTCACCCCGGAGTCGGCGTAGACCCGCATCCGCTCGGCAATGCGTTCCTTCGGGCCCAACAGCGAGGTGCGGTCGATGAACTCCAACGGCACCGCCGCCGCCGCGTCCCGCTGCCGCTGGGAAAGGTAGAGGTCCTGGACCTCACGGGCGGCGTCACCGTAGCCCATCCGGGTGGCGAGCTGGTTGTAGAAGTTCTGTTTCCGGCTGCCCATGCCCCCCACGTAGAGCGCCGCGTACCAGCGGACCAGCTCGGCACACTGGGCGACGTCCTCGCCGACCACCACCGGCACGCTCGGCACGACGTCGAAGCCGGCCAGCTCCCGCCCGGCCCGCGCCCGACCAGCGGCGACCGAGGCAAGGTGTTCGGCGGCGAACTCGGGCGAGTAGAAGATGGCCAGCCAGCCGTCGGCGATCTCACCGGCCAGCTCCAGGTTCTTCGGCCCGACGGCCGCCAGGTAGATGGGAATCTGCTGCCGGGGCGGGTGGAAGCCCAGCCGCAGTGCCTTACCCGGACCGTCGGGTAGGGGCAGCGTGTAGTGCTCGCCGTCGTACTCGACCTGCTTGCGGCTGAGCGCCAGTTTGACGATGTCGACGTACTCCCGGGTGCGGGCCAGCGGCTTGGCGAAGCGTACGCCGTGCCAGCCCTCGGAGACCTGCGGCCCGGAGACGCCGAGGCCGAGCCGAAACCGACCGCCGGAGACGGTGTCGATGGTGGCGGCGGTCATCGCGGTGGCGGCGGGGGTACGGGCCGGGATCTGCATGACCGCGCTGCCCACGTCGATCCGTTGCGTCTGCCCGGCCAGCCAGGCGAGCATGCTCGGCGAGTCCGAGCCGTACGCCTCGGCGGCCCACACCACCGAGTAGCCGAGCCGGTCCGCCTCCTGCGCGAGCGCCAGGTGGTCGGCTGGCGTACTCCACGCCGTCTGATAGCCAAGGCTGAGCCCGAGTCGCACTGGTCCTCCCCATTTCGCCGGTCGAATCAGGTTACGCAATCGCGAAAGGTCGCCGTCGGTCGGTCGGACCCGCCGAGTTCGGTCCGATGTCCGACGAACCATGCGGACCGGCCCAGTTCAGCGGGAGCGCGGATGTCGCGGAGGGCTTCGGCTGAATAAGGTTCACCCATGCAACAACGACCGCTCGGCCGAAGCGGGCTGGCGGTTTCGCGGCTCGGGCTCGGCACCATGACCTGGGGGCGAGACACCGACGCCGACGACGCGGCCGCCCAGTTGAGAAGTTTTCTGGACGTGGGGGGCAATCTAGTCGATACCGCCGACGTCTACAGCGATGGCGAGGCGGAGTCCGTACTCGGGTCGCTGGTGGGTGCCCTGGTGCCCCGAGACGATCTGCTGATCGCCACCAAGGCCGGGCTCCGGCCGGGCTCCGCTCGACGGCGGGACGGGTCGCGCGGTCACCTGCTACGTACCCTCGACGCGTCGCTGCGTCGGCTCGGCACCGACCACGTCGACCTGTGGCAGGTCCACGGCTACGACCCGGACACCCCGCTGGAGGAGACCCTGGCAGCGCTGGACCACGCGGTGGCCAGCGGACGGGTCCGCTACGTGGGGGTGTCGAACTTCTCCGGCTGGCAGACCGCCCGGGCGGCCACCTGGCAGGCCGCGTTCCCCGGCCGGGCCCCGGTGGTCGCCACTCAGGTGGAGTACTCCCTGCTCGAACGAGGAATCGAACGGGAGGTACTGCCCGCCTGCGCGGACCTGGGACTGGGGGTGCTGCCCTGGTCGCCGTTGGGCCGTGGGGTGCTCACCGGTAAATACCGGCATGGCCGGCCGGCTGACTCCCGGGCCGCCTCGCCACACTTCGAGCGCTTCGTCGCCGACTACCTGGAGCCACGCTGCTCCAGCATCGTGGAGGCGGTCGCCACCGCCGCCAGCGGACTGGGAGTCTCCCCGCTGGAGGTCGCCCTCGCCTGGGTACGGGACCGGCCAGGGGTGGTCGCCCCGCTCCTCGGGGCCCGTACGGTGGGACAACTCCTCGGTGCGTTGCAGGTCGAACAGATGACGCTGCCGGCGGAGATCTCCCGGGCGCTGGACGATGTGTCGGCGGTGCCGGTCGGCTATCCCGAGCGGGACGGGTAGGCACCGCGATAGGTGAGCATCGTCCCATTTCGCCCCGACGGAGGGGCTGGTGCCGCCGCGTAGCGGTGGGCAGGATAGCGGCATGGACTACGAATACGCGCCGCTGCGGCTACCGCCCAATGTCGATCGGATGACCGCAGCGGCGCAGTTGGCGATCCAGGCCGAGTTCTCGGGCTGGGAGTTGGCCCGGGTACGACTCTTCCGCGACGGCACCCGTCAGGTGGTGCTCCGCCGTCGGTTGGTCAACAAGTCGCAACCGGGCCTCTCCTACTAGTCGGGCCGCAATCCCGCCAGATCAGGCGTTGCGGGACAGAGCCGGTGGCCGGTCAACCGATCCGCTCGTCCTCGGCATCCTCGGCGGAGGGCAGGAACGGGTGCTCGTCGAGCCGGCCGACGAGCCGGTCACCGCTGCCCGGCTGGAACGGGCCGGCGCTGTCGTCGTCATCGAAGGACTCCAGGTCCAACGGCGCACCGACCTCGCTGACCATCACCACCCCATCGAGCGGCTCCAACTCCGGGATGTCCAGGGCACCGAGGGAACCATCGCCAGACTGCAACAGCTCCAGTACCGCCTCGCCGACCCCCTCGATCGGCTCGGACACGTCCTCTTCGGGGCCACCCGCCCGGCGGGCCGCCTCCGCCACCCGAATCAGCGCCGCGACGCTGGGCACCCGGTAGTCACGACGCTGACGTACCGAAAGCACCTGCGGGTGCGGGTCGGCCGGCTCGGCACCGTCCGCCCCGCCCAGGCCGACACCGAACCGCGCATCGGCCTCCTCCGGGTCGATCATCTCCACGTCCCACGGGGTGACCTCACCGAATGCGTCGAGCAGTCGCTCGTCGTACTCGTACGACGCGTTGTTGAAGGCGACGTACGCCTGCCAGACGTCGTCGTCGTCGATCCGGCCCTGGGCAGCCTTGACGGCGGCGAGATGCGCCCGGGCGGCCTCGACGACCCGTTCCAGAGCGGCGTCCAGCTCGGCGTGCTGGTCGGTCATTGTGTTGCAGTCCCTTCGTCGCGAGTTCGCGGATCGGCTGGCCGACTAGGCGTAGCTGGCCGACTACCGCGTAGCCCGGTTGGTCAACTGTTGCGCAGGAACCGGTCGAGCACCCGCACGCCGAACTGTAGCCCGTCCACCGGTACCCGCTCGTCAACGCCATGGAACAACGCGGAAAAGTTGAGGTCCGCGGGGAGCCGCAGCGGCGCGAAGCCGAAGCAACGGATCCCCAACCGGTGGAACGCCTTGGCGTCGGTGCCGCCGGAGAGCATGTACGGCACCGCGCGGGCACCCGGATCCTCGGCGCGCAACGCCGCCGACATCGCCTCGACCAGGGCTCCGTCGAAAGTGGTCTCCAACGCCGGTTGCCGGTGGATGTACTCCACCTCCAGGTCCGGCCCGATCACCGCACGCAACTGTTCCAGCAGGAGTTCCGACTGCCCGGGCAGGCTGCGGCAGTCGATGGTGGCGGTGGCCCGGCTGGGAATCACGTTGTCCTTGTAGCCGGCGTCCAGTCGGGTGGGGTTGGCGGTGTTGCGGATGGTCGCGCCGATGATGTTCGCGATCGGGCCGAGCTTGGCGATCGCCGTCTCCGGATCGTCCGGGTCGAGTTCGATGCCCAGGGCGTCGGAGACCTCGGTCAGAAAGGCCCGCACGGTGGGCGTCACGACCACCGGGAAGCGGTGTCGGCCAACCCGGGCGACCGCCTCCGCCAACGCGGTCACGGCATTGTCGTCGTGCACCATCGAACCGTGGCCGGGGCGTCCCCGGGAGTGCAGACGCAGCCAGTCCAGCCCCTTCTCGGCGGTTTCGATGAGATAGAGCCGCAGATCGTCGTTGACCGAGTACGAGAAGCCGCCCACCTCGCCGATCGCCTCGGTGCAGCCGTCGAACAGCTCGGGGTGCCGCTCGACGAGGAAGTGGGCCCCGTACTCGCTGCCGGCCTCCTCGTCGGCGGTGTAGGCGAGCACGATGTCCCGGGGCGGGCGTACCCCGGTGCGTTGCCAGTCCCGGACGACGGCGAGCACCATCGCGTCGAAGTCCTTCATGTCGATCGCGCCCCGACCCCAGAGGTAGCCGTCACGGATCTCGCCGGAGAACGGGTGCACCGACCACTCGTCGGCGTCGGCCGGCACCACGTCCAGATGGCCGTGCACCAGCAGCGCATCGCGGGTGGGGTCGACGCCAGGAATCCGGGCGACCAGGTTGGCCCGGCCGGGCGCTGACTCGTGGATCCGGGACGCGACGCCGACCTCGGCGAGCTTCTCGGCGACGTACTCGGCGGCGACCCGCTCGCCAGCGCTGGTGGCGTTGTCCCCGGTGTTGCTGGTGTCGATGCGGAGCAGATCCCGACAGAGGTCGACGACCTCGTCGACGGCGGTCGGACCGGTGGGCGCGGCGTGACTGGTCATGCGGTTCTTCATACCATTGCCCCGGCTGTGGAGCGGAACTCGTCGCTGTCGGGGTGACCGGACGCTCGGCGTCGATGCTGGTTTCATCGATCACGGGTACGGGTACCGCCAGCAGGCCGCGCCACCCGACCCGGTGCGCCGACCCGACACAGGCAACCGCGACGACCTAGAGTCCATCGACAGCCCGCGACCTCCATGGCCGGTGCGACCGCCATGGACCGGTGAAGGAGACCTCCATGACCGTCCCCCTGCCTCCGCTGCCGCCGATCGGCGACGACGAGTCGTACCGACCTGGCGGACGCAGCGTGCTCGACATCCTCACCGAGGAGCACGAGCAGATCGTCGCCCTCTGCCGGGAGCTGACCGATCCCGGCACCTCCGGCGAGCGCCGCCGCGAGGTGGCCGAGGTGGTATCCGCGACGCTGACCCGGCATCTGTCGGCCGAGCAGCAATACCTGCACCCCGCCGTACGGGAGGTGCTCAGCGACGGTACGGCGGTGGCCGACCGGGAGGCCGGTGCGGATCAGGCGATGGAGGACGCCCTCCAGGAACTGCTCGACAGTGATCCGGACAAGCCGGAGTTCGGGCGGCTCGCCGACCAGGTGGCCGGTGAGGTGCGCCGACACGTGACCGCAGCGACCCAGGACATCTTCCCTGGGTTGCGGGCCGGTGCCAGCGAGGCGGAGCTGATCCGGCTGGGCAATCGGGTGGAGATCGCTGAGGAGGCGGCACCGACCCGGCCACACCCGGACGCGCCCAACAGCCCGCACTGGAACAAGCTCGTGGATCCGGCACTGGGCGTGGTCGACAAGGTCCGTGACGCGGTGACCGGTCGGCCCACGTACGCCGAGGACCTGGCCGACGACGACGCATCGGAGTCGACGGCCACCGAGGGCCGGTCGGAGCGGAACCTGCGCACCACCTGAAGCCACCGGCCGGTCATGCGGTGAGGTGGTGTGACCAGCGGGGCAGGCTGGCCGAGAACGCCGGTAGCGCGGCGAGCCGCTGGGCGACGTGGACCTCTGCGGCAGGGGCATCGATCGAGCCGGCCGGCTCGACGCCGAGGGTGACCCGAATCCGCTCGGCACAGCGCGCCAGGTGTACGCCCATCCGCCGGGCGAGCGGAAACGGACAAGGCTGGACGACTCCCCCGTGTGCTCGGTAGGCGGCGAGCGCGGCAGTGAACCGGGCCAGATCCGGTTCCGTGCCGGTGCCGTACCGGGCGTAGTCGTGGAGGGCTGCTGCGGTCTCCAGGGTGGCGCTGTCCGGACCGGCGGTATCCCAGTCGATGAGCACCGGGCCACCGTCGGCCGGCACCAGTACGTTGTGCGGTAGCACGTCCCGGTGGGTCACCACGTGGTCGTCCACCACCCGGTAGGCCGCCTCGATCTGCTCGGTCAGGTCAAGGACCAGCGCCAGTCGCTGCCTGAGCACCGGAGCCCAGAGCAGGCCCTGTCGCAGCCCGGCGGCGAGCCAGTCCGCCCACCGCTGCGGCGGCTCGACGCCGTACCACAGTGGCCACATCGAATCGGTGCGGCGCTCTCCCGCCGGCTCCAAGCCGTGCAGGGCGGCCAGGGTGGCTCCGTACCAGTCGGACAGATCGGCCCCGGGGTCGGCTGCGGCACCGTCCAGCCAGGTGTGCACCCGGACCACGCCCTGACCGTCCCCCAGATCGGCGGCTAGGCCCCAGGCCGGGTCCGCCGGCTCGATTGCCTCCGGCATACGGATGCCTGCCGCGCAGGCCCGCCGTTCGAAGGCCATGGCCCGGTCGAGCTGGTCCCACCAACCGTCGACGACCAGCCGCTTGACGAAGTACCGCCCCCGACGGGTGTCCAGCCGCCAGGTCTCACTACTGACGTACCGGACGGGGACCAGCGGGCCGGTCGGGTCGGCCAGCCGAAAGGCAGAGGCAACAGCCTGCGCGCTCGGAGCGGGAGACATCGACCCGGAGCATACCCAGACCAGCTTCCGGCAGCGGCCCTCGCCCACGTCGGCCACACCAGAATGCGGTCGGATGAGGAAAAGGAATACGCACGCAACCCGGCTCACCCTGATGGTTCGTCAGTGTCGGTGGCGAACCATCAGGGGCAGACCGGCCAACCGCTCCTCAACACGCATGCCACGATCAGAGGAAACCAGGGCAATCTCAAACGTTGTCCGGCGGATCGCACGGCTCGATGAGGTTCCAGGTCTGATACATCTGACCTGGCCCGAATAGGTCAGGCAGGTCATGTAGAGCCGCCCCTTGACGATCCTCGCCAGGCAGCCAGACCGATTCACACTCTGGGCACAGCAGAAAGGTTCGACCGTCGCCACGGACTCGATACCACGTCTGCCAGTCCTGCCCGCAGGCCGTGCAGGGAAGACGTTCCTCATCACCCGCCATATCGTCTCCTCAGTCATTGAGTCGCTCAAATTTTCGCAGATCCGCAACGAATGAATGCCGTGTGTCTCGGCTTAGTCGGATCGAGAGGTCGCGAAGCAGCACATGGTCAAGGGGAGGCTCAGCGCCGTAGCCGCGTCCGGCTCAGCAGCATGTCCACCGCCGCCGTCACAGAATCAGCGCCCGGCGGGATACGGAGTTGACTCAGCAACTCTCCCGGCGGGTTCATGCGCGGCCCTTTGAAGTAGCCGTACTCGTCAACCACCTCGCCGCCGCCGCACTCGGCCAACGCGACGGCCGCTGCGATGCTCAGCGCTTGGAAACAGGGGTCCCGTTTTGGCCGGACCCAGGCAAACACCCCGGTTTCCGGGTCGTCACAGCCCGACATGAACTCATGCATGTTAACCAGGGTGCCGGGCGTCCCACTCCGGGATCTCCATACAGAAGTCCGTGTCGTCTGGGTGGCCAGCGGGCTCGACAAGACGGTCGAGGGTTCCGGGCGACACCGGCACACCAGGCCCACCGCGACGAAGCGACGCAGACTCCACCACCCGGTGCGACAACGGCACGTCTGGTTGGCCAAGCAGATCGGCCAACCGGACGTACGTCAGATCGACGGCCTCCCGAAGCAGGAACGGACGGTTGATTCGGGTATGCCATTCGATCGCCATGCCGGAAATCTAGTACTCCAGCCGGTGACGTTGACCGTCACTGAGCCAGCAGCGCGGCAACAGGTGCCCGGAAAACCCCGCACCGTCGAACCATTTGCGATACGCGTCGACAATGTCTGGGTTGTCTTTCGGGCCGTAGGAGTGCGAATCGGACGATACTGGGTAGCCACCGGGCATGACCGACCTATATCAGCCCGACGACCGGGACACCGCACGCCAGATCGCTGCCGCGCACACCGCCGCCTCCCAGGACGTGGCGGACTTCCTCACCCGCCTGCCGGCGCTGCCTACTCCGACGGACATCGCTGAGTACGCCGCCCTGATCGCCCGTGAGGAACTGATCCGCGCCGAACGGCAGGCTGCCGCGACGGCCGCCGGCCTGGAGATCCAGAGCGTGGGTACCGCCGAGTAAGCCACCCAGCCGGCCTCCGACGCGCGCTGGCCGGCTGGAATCACCGCTCGTCCGGTCGGGGTCACCGCTCGTTGAGCGGATCGTGGCCAAGGTTCATCAGGGAGTGCCGCCACTGCTCGTTACGCGACCCCTCCTCCGGGCGCGCCTCGATCAGGTCCTGGATCTCCACGACGGTCTCACGCATCACCTGGATGTCCTCGGCGGTGAGGTCGACCTTGCGCTTGCCGAGGATGGAGAGGATGTGCCGGCCCGGTTCGGGCAGACCCAGATGGGGTTCCGGCTCGAACGCCTCCGGCCCGGACCCCTGCACCATCAACCAGGTACGTAGCTGCTCAGAGGTGACGTTGACGCAGCTGTGGAACTCGTCCCACAACTCCTCCACCTCCGAGTCGATACGGCTTTCCCGGACCATTACCGCTCCTCCCGAGGGGCCGGCGTGGGCTCCACCGGCTCGCCTTCGTTCCACTCCACCTCGACAGCGGCCTTCGGCTGCACCTTCCTGCTCTCGGCCGGGCTGGCCGAGCTCGGTGGGCGCAGTACGGCATCGGTCTTGCGGCTCTTCTCGTGCTCTTCCTCGGGTGCCGTCACGTCGTACTCCTCTCGTCAGCCGGTACCGGGAGCCGGGCGCGAAGCCGTCAGCGGGTTCGCGAGGTCGTCAGCGTCAGCCGCTCGCGGCCGCCGCGCTGCGGTTGGCCCGTTCCCCCGACGACACGTCGAGCGCCAGTGCCCCGTCCCGGGCGTCGACGGTGACCCGCTGCCCAGGCGACAGGGTGCCGTCGAGCAGCATCCGGGACAGCCGGTTGTCCAACTCCTGCTGGATGGTCCGGCGCAACGGTCGGGCACCGAACTCCGGTTGGTGCCCGTGTTCGGCGATCCAGTCCACTCCTTCCGAGGTGAATTCGACGACGATGTCCTGGGAGTGCAGCCGCCGCCGGGTCTCCTCCAGCAACAGTTCGGTGATCTGCCGCAACTGCTGGGTTTCCAACCGGCGGAAGATGATGATCTCGTCGATCCGGTTGAGGAACTCGGGCCGGAACTGCTCCTGCAACCGCCGCATCAGACGTTCCCGCAGGTCGGCACGCTCCTGCTGCTCGCCACCGTCGCCGCCGAAGCCGACGCTGCGCTGAGTGCCGGTGATCAGTTCGGAGCCGAGGTTGCTCGTCATGATCAACACCGTGTTCCGAAAACTGACCGTCCGGCCCTGGCTGTCGGTGAGCCGCCCCTCGTCCAGCACCTGTAACAGGATGTTGAAGACGTCCGAGTGTGCCTTCTCGATCTCGTCGAGCAGCACCACCGCGTACGGGCGGCGGCGCACCGCCTCGGTGAGCTGGCCCGCCTCCTCGTACCCGACGTAGCCGGGCGGGGCACCGACCAACCGGCTGACCGTGTGCCGTTCCTGGAACTCGCTCATGTCCAGCCGGACCATCCGATCGGCCTCGCCGAACAACGCCTCCGCCAGCGCCCGGGCCAACTCCGTCTTGCCCACGCCGGTCGGCCCGAGGAACAGGAAGCTACCCATCGGCCGGTCCGGATCGGCCAGCCCGGTACGCGAACGCCGGACCGCCTCGGCGACGGCGGAGACCGCGTCGTCCTGCCCGATGACCCGCTCGTGCAGGTGCCCCTCCAGGCGTAGTAGCCGATCCCGTTCCTCCTCGGTGAGCTGGCTGACGGGAATGCCGGTGGCCCGGGAGACGACCTCGGCAATCTCCTGTGGCTGCACCTGGGGCACCCCGTTGCCGCCGTTGCCCTGGGCTGCCTCGATCCGCCCCTGCAACCGCTGCAGCCGGTCCCGCAGTTCCGAGGCCCGCTCGTACTGCTCATCGGCGACCGCCTGGTCCTTGTCCCGACGTACCTCCTCCAGCTCCTGCTCCAGTTCCCGCACGTCGCCGGCGGGCGTGCGGGTACGCAGCCGTACCCGGGCACCCGCCTGGTCGATCAGGTCGATCGCCTTGTCCGGCAGGTACCGGTCGGCGATGTACCGGTCGGAGAGTTCCGCCGCGGCGACCAGCGCCTCGTCGGTGAACCGGACCTGGTGGTGCGCCTCGTAACGGTCCCGCAGCCCGCGCAGGATGGTGACGGTGTCGTCCACCGTCGGCTCCGGCACCAGCACCGGCTGGAACCGTCGGGCCAGCGCGGCGTCCTTCTCGATGTACCTGCGGTACTCGTTGAGTGTGGTGGCCCCCACCACCCGCAGATCACCCCGGGCCAGGGCCGGTTTGAGCATGTTGCTGGCGTCCATGCCGCCCTCGCCACCACCACCGCCCGCGCCGACCAGCGTGTGCAGCTCGTCGAGGAAGACGATCAGCTCGTCGCCGTGCGCCCGGATCTCGTCGATGACCTTCTTCAGCCGTTCCTCGAAGTCACCCCGGTAGCGGGTGCCGGCGACCAGACCGGCCAGGTCGAGTTGGACCACTCGCTTGCCCAGTAGCGTCTGCGGGACGTCCCCGTCGATGATCCGCTCGGCCAGCCCTTCCACGATCGCGGTCTTGCCGACCCCGGCCTCGCCGATCAGCACCGGGTTGTTCTTGGTACGGCGGGACAGGATCTCCACCGCCTGCTCGATCTCGTCGGCCCGACCGATCACCGGGTCGATCTGGTCGGCCCGGGCCAGGTCGGTCAGGTCCTGCCCGTACTGGTCCAGGGTCGGCGTGCCCCGGTCCGGCTTGGCGGCCGGCGCCCCCCGTTCCACCCCAGCGGCCTGCAACGACTGCGGCTGCACCCGGCTGGAGGCGAGCATCCGCCCGGCGGGCGACTCGGGGTTGAGCGGCAACGCCATCAGGATGTGTTCCGGGCCGATGTACGACGCACCCATCGCCCGGGACAGCTGGTGGGCATCGAGCAGCGCGCGTTTTGCCGCCGGGGTCAGCGACAGGTTCGCCGGGAAGTCACCGGGTGGCGCGGGCTCGCCCCCCTTGGGGCCACCGAGTGCGGCGAGTAACGCATCCGGATCGGCCCCGGCCCGCCGGATCAGGTCCCGCAGTGGTTCCCGTTGCAGTGCTGCCCAGAGCAGGTGGTCGGTGTCCAGGTCGGTGCTGCGCGCCTGGGCGGCCCGCCGGGCGGCGTCGGCGAGCAGTTCCCGGGCGTCGGCGGTCATCAGCCGGGTGATGTCCACCCGCTGCGCCGGGCGACGGCCCTCCATACGACCGAAGTACCGGGCCAGGAACTCGTCCCACGGGTCGGATCCGAGGTCACCAGGTCCCTGCGTCATGAAGCTGCCCCCCTCACCGACCGACACATCCGGTCGGCGTGGGCTACCCGGCGGTTGGACCGACAAACGTGTCGCGGATGGCAGGCTGGGGTGCATGGACACCGAGCCACAGCTGTTGCCGCTTCTGGTCGTGGACGCCGCGAACGTCGTGGGATCGCGGCCCGACGGGTGGTGGCAGGATCGGGCCGGTGCCACCGCACGACTGCGGGACGCCCTGGCCCCGGTCGCCCGTGCCGGTTTGCCCGGGTTGCCGCCCCCGGTCGAGGTGGTGCTCGTGGTGGAGGGGGTGGCCCGGAGGGTCCCGCCCACTCCCGAGGTGCGGGTGGTCGCCGCCGAGGGCTCCGGTGACGACGCGATCGTCGAGCTGGTCCGGGCGGTGGCCGAGGGCCGGCACTGCGTGGTGGTCACCGCCGACCGCCTGCTGCGGGATCGGGTCACCGCGCTACATGCGGCCGTACGGGGACCGCGCTGGCTTCGCCCGTAATCCGCCGGGCCGCCCGCCTGCCCGGCCGGCCTGCCGGGCAGCGGCAGAAGTGTCGGAGATCCGACTCTGCCACCAGCTCGGCGGTACCCCATCGGCTCGACCTCGACCTCTATCGTGCGGGAGATCGGCACCGCAGAACGGACAGCAGGGCTGGAACACCCCAGGAATGGCCGATCGCCCCGATGGGGATACGCTCTACCGAGAGTCCTCCCCGCCCCCAGGAGGTTCGTCGTGGCGAGCGTCGCCGAGCTCAAGGCTGCCATCGATGCCGCCCTGCAACAGATCGGTGAAGGGCAGACCGCCGTGCAGGCGGCCAGCGAGAAGCTGACCGAGGCACAACAGACCCTGGCCGGTGCCCTGGAGGGCAGCGGCCACGAGACGGTCAACGCTGCCCAGGCGTCGCTGTCGCAGGCTGCCCAGGAACTGGACGAATGCCTCGCTGCGACGTTGGCTGCGGTCGAGCAGGCGCAGCTCTACGTATCGACGCTGTGAGCCATCATGTCGATCATCGAGGAGCTGGGAGCGCAGGTCCGGGCCACCTCCGACGAGCTGCCCGTGGCACTGGTGCTGACGACGTTGGAACGACTCGGGCAGGCCTCGGAGCGGTTGCGCTGGGTACGGCAGGAGTCGGCCGACCCGATGGGCGTACCGGAACTCGCCGCCGCCATCGAGCACGCCGAGACCGCCGGGCACGCCCTGCGGGTCGCCCAGGACCAGTTGGCCAGCTACCTGGCCGCCATCGGGCTGGGACAGGATGGCGCGCCCGGGCCGGCAGTCGAACGGCGACCGGGAACGGATGGCCCACCGGCCGGTGAGGTGGGCGAGGCGCCCGACGGTCGGGGGTCCCGGACGATACGCCGCTGGTGGGCGGTTCGGGTGGCCGAGCTGACCGGTGGCCGGGAGAGCCCCGGCACCGAGCCGAACCAGCGGGTCACCGACGCCGGGGAGTTGCTGCGCCGGGTCGCCACCGAGGTGCGCTCCGGCGATCGGGGACGCCTACACGCCGAGTTGCGCGACGTGGACGCCAACGTCGGGCTCAACCTGGCCGCCGTCGCCCCACCGTTGCTGCGGGACCTGGCCGCCGAGCTACTCGGCCATCCGCCGCACGCCAAGGACCTGCCAAAGCTGCGCGACGAGGTACGCGGCGGCGTGCAGGACCTGTTGCCGGGCCTTCCCCCGGCGGTGCTCGACACAGTGCTCACCCGGGTCTGCCGGATGCCACCACCAAAGAACGCGCCGGACCAGAACGACCAACCGCACCCCGCCGACCCGGCGGTCGCCGCCGGCGTGCTCACCGGTCTGCTGATGCGCCGACTCGGCCGTAGCGAAGAGACCCTCACCGCAGCGACTCAGGAGACCCGTGGCTGACGTACGAACTCAGCTCGTGGTCCGAACCCGGGGCATGCTCTCGCAAGCCCTCGGCGCGACCCGGGCCCGGCTGGCGGCAGCCCGGTCGGATCTGGACACCGCCCGGGACCGGCTGGCCCGTACCCGGGCGGCAGCCCACCGTCTGCCCCAGCGGGTCGGCGCGGAACGGGACCGCCGGCTCGTCGAGATCGACGAGCAGTACGCCGCGCAGATCACCGCGCTGGCCCGGCAGACCTCCGAGGCGGCCGGCGAGCAAGCCCCCGGGGCCGCGAGCGCCGCCTGGTCGGACTGGAAGCCCACTCCGGCGGTACGTGGCGAGCCTGCCGGCTGGCTCCGGCTCGGTGCGGTACGCCTACCCGATGCCGACCCGGTGCCGGCGCTGATACCTCTCCTGGACCACGGCCATGTCCACGTCAGCGGGGCCGACCGGACCGGCTGCGACACGGTCGTGGCCACCCTGCTGCTGCGGGCCCTGGGCCGGGCCGCACCCGGTGCGCTCCGGCTGATCGGCTACGACCCGGAGCACCTCGGCGGCGGGCTGGCCGGGTTCGCCCCGTTGTCCACCGCCGGACTGCTGACCTTCGTCGGACCGGGCGGCCTGGCCCACCTGCTCGACGACCTCACCGACCAGATCCGGCGAATCAACGAGACGGTGCTCGCCGGGGAGTACACCTCCCTGCGGGAACTGGCCGCCGCCACCGGCCGGCGGCCCGAGCCGTGGCGGGTGGCGGTGCTACTCGGCGGCGACGAACCGTCCCGACACGAACGGAGCCAGCTCAACCGAGTGATCCGTACCGGTGCGGCCTGTGGGGTGCACCTCGTGGTACGGGGCATCGACCTGCCCGACGAGCCCACCGTCGAACGGGTGATGGTGGGGCCGAAGGTGACCACCTTCAGCGGGGCGACCAGTCTTCCGGTACGCCTCGACCCGCCGCCCCCGGCCCATCTGGTCACCGAGACCTGCCGGCAGGTCGCCACGGAGGTGGCCGCCGGACCGCCCCCGGCTCCCTTCACCGACCTGCTGCCGCCCGACGACAAGCTGTGGCAGGAGGATTCGTCGACCGCACTGGTGGCCCCGATCGGGGACGGTCCGCAGGGCCGACCGGTGCTGCTGACCCTGGGTGACTATCCACCGCACGCCCTGATCGGCGGCCCGTCGGGCACCGGCAAGACGAACCTGATCTTCGCCTGGATCGGTGCGCTGGCCGCCCGCTACTCCCCCCACGAGCTGGAGTTCTATCTGCTCGACTTCAAGGAGGGGGTGTCCTTCGCCCGGTTCGCGCAGGGCCGGCGGGACCCGAGCTGGCTGCCGCACATGCGGCTGGTCGGGATCAACGTCAACACCGACCGGGAGTTCGGGCTGGCTCTGCTGCGCTTCCTCGCCGAGGAGCTGCGCCGACGGGCCGACGCCGCCAAGCGGCACGAGGTCACCAAACTGTCCGAGCTGCGGGCGGTGGACCCGGAGGGACGCTGGCCGCGCATCGTCGCCGTGGTGGACGAGTTCCAGATGCTGCTCGCCGGCCGGGACGCCATGGCCCGGGAGGCGGCCGACCTGCTGGAGGACCTGGCCCGCCGGGGCCGATCCCAGGGCATCCACCTGGTGCTGGCCTCACAGGACGTACGCGGCATCGAGGCGCTCTGGGGCCGCCCGGCGCTGGTTGCCCAGTTCACCCTGCGGATCGCGCTGCCCAAGGCGCTGCGGATCCTGGCCGAACGCAACGACGCCGCCCAGTCCCTGCCCCGGCACCATGCCGTGGTCAACGCCGAGTCCGGCATGGTCGAGGGCAACCAGGTCGCCCGGATCCCGTCGGCCAGCGACTGGGGCACCTGGAGCGAGTTGCAGCACCGGCTGTGGCGGATGCGCCCGCCCGACGCGGCGCCGGCCCGGCTCTTCGACGGTGACGCGATCCCCCGGTTGGCCGACGCACCCGACTTCGCCGCGCTGCGTCCGTTGGACGCGGCCGGATCGGGGCAGGTCGGGGCGACCCGGGCGGCGGGCTCGGCCCGCGGCCCGGTGGCCCTGCTTGGCGAGATCATCGACGTGCAGGCCCGGTCGGCGGGGCTGCGGCTCCCCCGCGCCCCCGGCCGTAACCTGGCTGTCCTGGGCACCCGAGTGGACGAGGCGTGTGCCGTGCTCGACGCCGCCGCCCGATCCCTGGCCCGCCAGCACCGGCCGGGCACCGCGCGCTTCTCCATCGCCTGCCTCGACCCGGACGCCGACAGCTCGGCCCGGTCGCTGTACGAGGCGCTGGACGCCGACGCCGCCTGGTACGACGAGGAGACGATCGCCGAGTTGATGGCCGAGACGGCCGACGGGCTGGAGCACGCCGCAGCCCTCGGGCAGCCGCACTACCTGCTGCTCTACGCGGTCGACGCGGCGACCGGCCGACTCTCCGCCCGGGTGGGGCAGCGCACCGGACTGGACCACCTGCGGCACGTCCTGCACAACGGCCCGGAGCGGCGCACCCACGTACTGGCCTGGTGGCGGGGCGTGGCCCGAATGCGATCGGATCTGGGCGGTCCGGCGTCCCGTACCGACCAGATCGGCGCCTGGGTGGCGCTGGACGTACAGGGTGGGGAGTTGACCTCGTCGCTCTATCCGGGCAACGGCGGGCCGGACTGGTATCCCCGGCCGTGGCGGGGTCTCTTCTTCGACCGGGCGGTGCACCGCACCGGGCAGACCATCATCCCCTATGGACCATCGTCGTGACCGGGTCGTACGCCGAGCTGGTCCGCCAGCTCGCCGAGGTGGCCGCGCACGCCGAGGCACAACGCGCCGAGGCGGAAACCTGGTACGAACGCCAGTGCGCCGGTGCCGAGCGGGCGCTGCGCACGGCCCAGGAGGCGGTTCGGCAGGCCGAGGCGGAGGTGGCTGCGGCGACCGAGGAGGTCGAGGTGACCGACGCCGAGGCGGCCCATCTCTGGCAGGTGCTCGGTGGCCGGCTGGGCTTTGGCACCCGCCGGTTGGGCAGCCGGCCGGGTCCCGCCCCGGGGGCGACCACCGATCCCGCCACCCTGTTGGACGGGGTCCGGCAGCTACTGGACCGGGCCAGGCAGCCCGACGAGCTGCCGAGTTCGACGCATCCGCTGCTGGTCCTCTTCGGTGTCCTGGGGGCGGCGGCCGCATACGCCCTGGGGCTGGCCGCGCGTCTGGTCGGCGACCGGTACGGCGGGGATCTGGCCGTTGGGATGCCGGTGTTGGCCCTGGTGGTGACGTTGCTCGGCCCACTTGTCGGGTTGGCACCGGCGAAGCTGCTCGCCGACCGGCGGCATGCCGTACTCGGTCCTCGCCCGGTGGCGGTGGTACTGATCGCCGGGCTGGTGGGCACCGGCCTGCTTTTCGCCCTACTGCGCTGACCGGCAGGCAAGGGCCGGCGCTCAGGCGGGTACCGCCACTGCTTCTCGCAGCAGGCGGCGGGCCAACACCAGCCGGTCGGCGTCATCGTCGAGACCGGGCAGATCACCGACCCGGATCGGACCGGTGGTGAGCAACGCCCGCAGCGCCGCCTCGCACTGCCCCGGAAAGTCGATCGTCCGGTCGAACAACCGGAGGCTCACCCGGTCGGTACCGGTGGGCGTGAGCCGCCAGCGCAGTCCGGGCCGATGGGTCAACCGGCTGGCCACGTCCACGGCGGCGATCGCCGCTGCCTGGGCCAGCGGCCGGATCGGTGCCGGCCGGGAAGCCCGCCAGGCCCGGTCCCGCAACCGGTCGGCGACGACCGCGGGATCGACGCCGACCAACCAGTCGCGTAGGGCGGTCACGGTCTCGGTCAGCTCTGGCTCCACCTGGTCGGCATCGGCCACGTCCAGCCCGTACGGCAGCGAGGCGCGCAGCCGAGCGTCCTCAGCGGCCAGGCTGAGCAGGGTCTCCACCAGCGTGAATCGGGTCAGGGCCCGCACGCCCACGGTCAGGTGCAGGGAGCGTTCCTCCTGCGCCTGGGCGCTGTGCAGCCAGCCTCGGGGCAGGTAGAGGACGTCACCGGGGGCGAGCACCACGTCCAGCGCGGGCGGGCCGTCGGCGACGGCGGCAACCTCGTCGGCACGCCCACCCCAGGGCTGGCGTTCCAACGGGTCGGTCAGCACCGGCTCGTGTATCCGCCAGTGTTTGCGCCCGTCCACCTGGAGTACGAACACGTCGTGCGTGTCGTAGTGGGTAGCGAAGCCCTGGTTACCGGCCGGGGTGAGATAGGCGTTGACCTGAAGCGGCTGACCGAGTTCGACACCGAGTTGCCGGGCGAAGTCGATCAGCGGTGGCCAGATGCGATGCAGCCCCTGTAGGACCAGCGTGGCTCCCCCGGCGTACAGTTCCAGCACCCGCTCGTCGAGCACCTGGTCACTGATCTCCGCCCCGGCTCCGCCGCTACCGGTATAGCGCTCGGGCGGGACCAGCTCACCGTCCTTGGCGACCCGGAGAAACGGGATGCGCAGACCACGCCGGCTGAGCACCTCGTCGGCGTCGGCGGGGCTGAGTAGGTCGGTGAACCCGACCGGGTTGGCCAGTTCGCTGGCCCGGGACAGCAGTGGGGCCTGCCCCCAGTAGGCAGCGGCGAACTTGGCCGGTTCGACGGCCACACATCGGGTGAGCGCCGACGGCACGGTCGACTCGGAAACGACGGCGGACGCCGGGCGGCCAGCACCGCCCGGCGCGTACGAGATCATTCGGAGTTCCGCTCGGTCATCGGGCCGGGCCGTCGGCGCCACCGTCACGCTTGCCCGGGGTCGCACCCCCGTCGGCCGGGCCTTCGTCAGCCAGATCAGCGGGGCCGTCCGCGCCACCGTCGCGTTTACCCGGGACTCCCCCACCATCGGCCGGGCCCTGGTCGGCGGGGCCGTCCGCGCCACCGTCGCGCTTGCCCGGGGTCGCCCCGCCGTCCGCCGGACCCTCGTCGGGCAGTACGCCGCCAGTGGTGATGTCGTCGTCGTCCAGTCTCATCGGTGCTCCCTCGGGTCCAGCGCCCTCGAGTCATCTGTCGAGTGCGTCGTGCACCCGCAGGTACCCGGTACCCGAACGGCTCTAACCCGGCAATTGGGTTCCGATCCCCCCGATACGCGCAACCGCTCGCCGAGCGTCTTGTCCGGTTCCGGAGCTGGAATGCTGCGTTGGGGGGGATGACGGATTTTGCGTACTCTGGAATGATCTCCGAAGCACCATCAATCGATGACTGCGAAATTCGGGGAGGATGAATGTTTGCAGCCACGGCTGCGAAATGGCGCAGGACCGCCCTGTCCACCGCCACGGCGGGTCTGCTGGCGATCGGCCTGGGCAGCGCTGCTCCGGCGCTCGCCGCACCGGCACCAGCGACTCAATCCAATGCCCGGGACTGCTCGTTGAGCACCTCGGCCAACCAGCCCTACACCGACGAATGGGCCAGTTGCCTCAGCGTGGGCGCGACTCTGGACCAGGCACCCACGCTCGGGGCGACCGCGAACCTGACGGTCACCGTTGCGGCGGACGCCGTACTGCCGGCGACCGAGATCCGGCTCGAACTGCCGGCCCAACTGGAGTGGGCCCAGGTGCCCGCCGGGTTGACCGTCAGCAAGTCGACCGCTACCGAACCGGAGCGGGCCGGCGAACTGTCGGTCGCCTCGACCACCCGCCAGCTGAAGGCCGGGGAGAAACTGACCTTCACCGGCCAGGTACGGGCGGTCAAGGCGGGCCAGGCACAGATCGAAGCCCGGGCCACCGCAACCGAGCCCGGTCGGCGGCACGCGGGTAAGGACACCGTCTTTCTCACCATCGCCGCGCCCGGCCGGGTGTCGACCTTCGGCCAGACCACCACAAACGGGGTGGCGGGTACCACCGCGACGCCGACCGCAACGCGTTCGGGTCTGCCGGCCGGACTACGTCCGGCCAGTCCCGGTCCGGCGGACCCGGTGATGACCACCGCCGCCTGCGACACCTGGGTCACCGGTAACTGGACCTACGCCGATCAGACCGGCGCGTGGCACAACGCGATGAACCTCACCGTCGAGGTGGTGAACGCCGCCGATGGACAGCGGCTGGCCGCCGCGGTCAGCAACGCCAACGGTGACTACAACTTCTGCTTCGATGCGCAGGCCGCCACCGACCCGAACAACGGTCTGGCCATCTACGTCCGGGTGCTCACCTCGAACTCGCTGTGGCGGGTACAGCGCACCGGCAGCCCCCTGGCCTTCCAGTCGGAGACCTTCACCAACGTCGCCCCGGGCAGCACGATCAACCTGGGCTCGCGCACCTCGGACGACGCCACGCTACAACGCGGCCTGCACGCCTTCGCCCGGGCCAACCAGACCTGGTTGTTCATCCCGAAGCCCACGAACAACTGTTTCGACCAGAACGACACCACGTGTCGTCGGCTCACCATCAACTGGGCCCCGGACTCCACCAGCGGCAACTACTACTCGCTGGCCAACAACGAGGTCCATCTGAACGCGGACGCGCCGAACTCACCGACCACGGTGATCCACGAAATCGGTCACGCGTTGATGGACGACATCTACAACGACGCGTACCCGGCGTTCCCGAACTGCTCGCCGCACTACGTACAGCGGACCAGCTCCACCGGCTGTGCCTGGACCGAGGGCTGGGCCGAGTGGTTCCCGGCCACTGTGCTGAACGATCCGTTCTACCGCTGGCCCAGCGGCGCGTACCTCGACCTGGAGAACACCACCTGGGGCACCAGCGGCTGGGACAACGGCGACGCCGTCGAGGGCCGGGTGGCCGCGGCGATGATCGACATCACCGACTCCACCAACGAGGGCTCCTGGGACCGGTACGGCGAAGGCTTCGACAACCTGTGGCACACCTTCACCCACCACGTCTCCAACACGTTCGCCGAGTTCTGGACACACCGGACAGCCGATGGGTTCGACGTGTCCCCCACCGGCGCGTTGGGGGCGCTCTACCAGAGCACCATCGACTACGGGTTCCAGGACCCGTTGGGCAACTACGCACCGAAGCTGCTGCCGTCGCCGACGCCGCACAACTTCGGCTACCAGACGACGTCCGCCTACTGGTCCGTGGTGGCGATCCGGGCCGGGGTCAACCACGACCTGGAGCTGTACGACGACCAGGCCCAGACCACCCGGCTGGCCACCAGCGCGGTGACCAGTGGGGTGGACTTCATCGCCGTCGACTCGAAGTGGCGGGCACTGGGTGGCTATCACCCCCGGGTGAAGGCGTCGGGAGACGCCGGCTGGTACCGGATCGAGCTGGCCCAGGGGTCAGCGAGTCTTCCGGTCGGGACGAGCAGCGTCACCATGACGGGCGACAGCATCGTCGCGGTACGTGATCTCACCCTGACCGCCGGGCAGAAGGTGACCGTCAAGATCACCGGAAGCACCACCCAGAACCCGGAGCTGTACCTGGTCAGCAGTACCGAGACCACCGCCAGCACCTGGGTCCGGACCCGGGCTCAGGCGGTGGCCTCGGCCAACTCCGCCGGCACCGGCGCGAGCGAGACCCTGACCTACACCGCCTCGGCGGCGGGTCACTTCGGTCTGGTCATCGTCAACTGGAGCGGTACGGGCACCTACCAGGTGACCCGCAGCTGACTGGTCGGGGGTGGCGGCGGAACCCTCTGTCGTCACCCCCGGCGAGTAGCCTCGGCCCGTGACGAAACAGGTCGAGGGTGAGTCGTTCCGCGACGAGGACTGGTACGCCGAGGAACTGGCCGATGTCCACTACCGCAGGTGCGAGTTCCACCACGTCGATCTGACCGAGGCGTCGAGCCGGGGCGCGATCTTCGAGGAGTGCACCTTCGGCAACATACGCTTCAACGCCTCCCGGCACACCGACTCGGCGTTTCTGCGCTGCACGTTCCAGCGGTGCAACCTCTTCGAGGCCGAGTTCACCGGTTGCAAGATGACCGGCAGTGTGTTCCGTCAGTCGACGCTGCGACCGCTGCGGGTGATCGGCGGTGACTGGTCGTTCGTGGGGCTGCCCGGTGCGGACCTGCGCGGAATCACCGTGCAGGGGGTACGGATGCGCGAGGTCGATCTCACCGGCGCGAACTGTGTGGACGCGGTCCTCGCCGAGGTGGACCTCTCCGGCGCGCAGTTGCACAGCGCCAAACTCGTCCGATGCGATCTGCGCGGTAGTGATCTGTCTGCGCTCGATCCGACCTCCGTCGAGCTGACCGATGCGGTCATCACGGCCGCGCAGGCCGTCGTGATCGCACAGGCGCTCGGTCTACAGGTCCGTTGACCGGTTACCGGCCCATCCGCCGCTAGGGGTCCGCGGAACCAGGCCCGACTCCGCCGCCAGTCATCCGGCGGCAGGAAACAGGGCACGCATCCGATCGATCTCCACGTTCTGCTCAGCGGCGACGGCGGTGGCGATCTCCCCGACGGTGACATCAACCCCTACTCGGAGCAGATTGATGGCCATTTCGATCGCCCCCCGGTGGTGGTCGATCATCATGGTCACGAACATCCGGTCGAACTCGGCCCCGGTGGTGGCGGCGAGCCGGCGCATCGCCTCCGGGCTCTGCATGCCCCGCATGGTGCCGTGGTCGTGACCCGCCTCGTCCGAGGGAAGACCCCGCGCCACCAACCAGGCTCGCATCTGGAGGATCTCCGGTGCCTGGCTGGCCCGGATCCGGTCGGCAAGGGTACGCACCCGAGGGTCTCCCGCGCGGTCGGGGGCCAGCGTGGCCATCCGCAGCGCCTGGGTGTGATGCGGAATCATCATCCGAACGAACCAGGTGTCCATCGTGTTGTATCGCGAACCCGTCGTCGAGGAGACCGCATCCGCAGGCTGGACGGTGGCTGGCTCTCCAGGCCGACCCGGCACGATGACCGACTCGGCGGACCGCTCGCCACGGTCGTCGACGGGTGCGGTGGCAGCCGGGGTGCCCGCACGTGGTGGACCTTCGCGTGCCGGACTCTCGCGTGCCGGATCGGGGCGGGATCCGGTGCCGACCCCGCCCACCAGCAGCAGCACGGCCAACGCGGAGACGCCGATGGTCCGTCGATGGATCCGATCCATGGCACGCCCCTTCGATCGGGGATCGCCGGGATCATAACGAATAGACGAAGACCAGCAATGTGACCCGAGTCACATCGATGGATATCAGTAGAGAGTAAGGTGTCAGCCAGTCAGAAACCCCTTTCGAAGGGTGGCCGCCGGATGACCGGACTCAGCCCGCCGCAACCACGGCGCCTCAAGACCGTCGCGCTGGCCGCGACCGTACTCGTCCTCTTGGGTTTCGCCACCGCACCACCCAGCAGCGCACGGCCCCCGGCGCCCGAGTGCGGTCCGCCGTCGGTCAGCGTCGAACTGCCCGAGCTGTGCCTTACCGAGCAGCAGCTCACCACGATGGACGATGCCGACGTCGACCTCGGCATCGACGAGATCTCCAGCAGCGACAACATCCGGCAGATCGCCAACATCCCGAAGCAGGCGCCCTTCAACTCCGAGGCCGCCCTCGGTACCGACATCGCCTTCCAGGGGCGCTACGCCTTCGTTGGCAACTACGACGGGTTCGTCATCTACGACATCAAGAACCCGCGCGCACCGAGAATCGTCTCCCAGGTGCTCTGCCCCGGCTCGCAGAACGACATCTCGATCTACGGCAACCTGCTGTTCCTGTCGACGGACGCGTCCCGCAGTGACGACTCCTGTAACAGCGTCGCCCAGTCGCCCACGATCGAGTCCTCCTGGGAGGGCATGCGGATCTTCGACGTCACCGACAAGGCCAACCCCCGGTACGTCAAGGCCGTCGAAACGTCGTGCGGCTCGCACACGCACACCCTGGCCCCGGCCAAGGACCGCCGTTCCGTCTACATCTACGTGTCGTCGTACTCCCCCGCGGCGTCGTTCCCGGACTGCCAGCCGCCCCATGACTCAATCTCGATCATCAAGGTGCCGCTGTCCCAACCCACCTCCGCGGCCGTGGTGGCCACCCCGAACCTCTTTCCGGACGGCGGGAACCCGGGCCGCAACGGCAGCGCCACCACCAGCGGCTGCCACGACATCACGGTCTTTCCCCGGGAAGACCTTGCCGCCGCCGCCTGCATGGGTGACGGCGTACTGATGGACATCAGTAACCGGGCCGCTCCCCGGGTCATCAATCGGGTCCGTGACACGACGAACTTCGCCTTCTGGCACTCGGCAACGTTCAACAACGCCGGCACCAAGGTCGTCTTCACCGACGAGCTGGGCGGCGGCAGTGGCCCCACCTGCAACGAAATGGTCGGTCCCCACCGGGGGGCCAACGCCATCTACGACATCACCGGCCGGGGCGACAACCGGCAACTCGTCTTCCAGAGCTACTACAAGATTTCCCGAACCAACACCAAGTTCGAGAACTGCGTTGCGCACAACGGCTCACTGATCCCGGTACTCGGCCGCGACATCATGGTCCAGGCCTGGTATCAGGGCGGAATCTCCGTCTGGGACTTCACCGACTCGGCGCATCCGGTCGAGATCGCCTTCTGGGAACGGGGCCCGCTCTCCGACACCCGACTGATCGTTGGTGGGGCATGGTCCACCTACTACTACAACGGTCACATCTACTCCAGCGACATCCAGAAGGGACTGGACGTCCTGGAAATCACCGACTGGCGCACTTGGACCGCGAAGTTCGTGCACACCAGGGAACTCAACGTGCAGACCCAACCCGGCTACTGGGATGCACGCTAGCGCTCCGACCTGCGAAGTAGTGGTAAAGCCTGCGCGGCGGGCCCGACCCCTCACCAGGGGTCGGGCCCGCGTCGTCGTCTCCAGCCCAGTTGCCGAATCCCGGACCGTCCGCCGAGCGGATCACCGACAACGCATTTGGCATGATGCAGTAACCTTCCGTGTCGCCCGACGGGGTCCACATTGTACCGGCATCAGCCAGGAGACTTATCTGACACCGCGCTCACGGCGCGCACCACGGCGGCGACGGACAGCGCTTCTTCCTGCTAGATCCACCGGCCAGATCGCCACGACGTACACCTTTCGGGCGAGATTTGTCGCCAGAACGTGGGAAATCCTTTGCACTTTGATCTAGCTTTGGTCGGCCGATGGTGGCATGCTCGCCGAGGATCGTTACCCCGAGCGCCCATTCTGCTACGGAACTCATCGCAGGAATCCGTCGCGCGACCCCTCCGCGACGGCGGACGCGGACTGGACAAGAAGGAGTCACGCAGCGGTGTCCGATGCCCAGGTGAAGCCCCTTACCACAAAGGCCGGTGTCCCCCGGTCCCTGCCCCTGTATCGCGCACTTCCGAGTCTGGTCCGCGACCCGATGAAGGCCCTTGTGGACTACGGGAACCAGTCCGGCGGCGACATTGTGCGAGTCAACATCGGCTCGTTTCGACCACACCTGGTAACCCACCCCCGACATGTGCAGCGCATTCTGCGGGACAATGCCGCGAACTACACCCGGTCTGGCGACGGCCTGTTCTGGCGACCGGTCAAGCGACTGTTCGGCGAAGGAATCCTCGGCGAGGGACAGATCTGGGAAGCCAGCCGTCGAATGCTGCAACCCCTGTTCACCGCGAAACGCGTCGAGGCTCTGGTCGACCGAATGACCGAAGTGATCGACGAGGCAGTCAACGAGCTCGACGAGCCTTCTCGCACCGGTGCTCCGGTCGACATCAACACCGAGCTGTCCCGAATCGTGACCTGCGCCATCATGCGGGTGCTCTTCGCCGACCGGATCTCGATTCCGGACGCGATGCGAGTGGTGGACGCCCAGGACACGATCGCCACCGCCGTACTGCCCCGGATCCTGGTACCGTTCGCCCCGCTGTCGATGCCCATGCCTGGCGATCGCGCGTTCAAAGAAGCTGTGAAGATCGTCGACGAGGTGTTGCTGCCGGTCGTCCAGGAGGCTCGCCGCAACCCTGGCGACGGCGATGACGTCATCTCCACCCTGTGTCGGGCCCGTACCGCCGACGGCCGTGCATTGGACGAGCGTCAGGTACGCAACGACACCGTCGCCATGTTCGCTGCCACCACCGAGACCACCATCAACCTGTTGACCTGGTTGTGGCCGCACCTGGACGCGCGGCCGGACGTCGCCGACCGGCTCTACGCGGAGATCGATCAGGTGGTCGGGACGGATCGCGTCCGGCGCTCACACCTGCCGGAGTTGCGTTACACGAAGATGGTCCTCGACGAGTTGCTCCGGCTCTACCCAGTGGGCTGGATGATCCCGCGGATGGCGGTGGCGGACGACGTCATCGACGGCGTACGCATCAAGGCCGGCTCGACGATCGTCCTGAGCCCGTTCATCACCCAACGGATGGAGGCGTTCTGGGAGCAGCCGGAGGTCTTCGATCCAGACCGGTTCTCCCCCGAGCAGGTCAAGAACCGGCACCGCTGGGCCCATTTTCCCTTTGGCGGCGGACCGCACCAATGCCTGGGCATGTACCTGTTCTATCTGGAGGCACAACTCATCGTGGCCACGATGCTGACCCGCTACCGGTTCCAGCTGCGCAATCGAACCTTCCCCGCACCCCGGGTGGCCGCTGCGCTACGTGCCCAGGAGCGGGTCTCGCTGACCCTGCGCCCCGCCGAGCGCCCGCTCGCCGCATGAGCGGCAACCTACCGCTGGTGAACGAGCGAGACGAACTGGCTGTAGCGGCCGAACAGGGACAGATCTGTGCCCTGGCCGCCACCGGGCAGCGCGACCTCCAGAAGTGCGCCGAGCGTCATCCGGAGCTGTTCTCAGGCAATCCATTCGATCCGGCCCTGTTCGGCACGGTGGCATTGGCCATGGCCTTCAGTGCGCCCTGGTGCACCCCGGGACAGCTGCGGGTGGCCACTCGCGCCGTACTGTGGGGATTCGCCGCCGACTGGCAGATCGACTACCTGGCGAAATCCGCCGACGAGGTCGATGACCTCGTGGCAGATTGCCTGTCGGTCGCGGACGGCGCGACCGACATCGCCCATCCGCTCGGCCGGTTCCTGGCCGACATCCGAGACGAGCTGACCGCCGCGCCAGGCTTCGGGGAACTCCGTCCGGTGTGGCGTGAGGAGCTACACCGGATGCTGGCGGGGATGGCCCGCGAGTGGCGGTGGCGAACGGCGAAGTCGGATGACGATCTGACAGAGCCACTACCCTCCTTCGCCGAATACCTGGCCAACGCCGACAACCTCGGTGCCTCCTTCGTCAACGTCTCGCACTGGGTAAACACCGGAACGCCGGCGACCGCCCGGCACCTGGTCGAGCTGACCGGGGCGAGTGCCGAGGCACAACGGGCACTTCGTCTGATCAACGACCTGGCCACGTACGAGCGGGATGTCAACTGGGGCGACTTGAACGCCCTGATGCTGGTCGACCGGGCCGAGGTGACCCGTGAGATCACTCGATACGTCGACCGGTGCCGGGAACTGCTTTCTCCGCTCGCCGACGAATGTCCGCGCGAGTCCGCCTTTCTGACCCGGCAGCTTGGCTTCGCGAGCGGTTTCTACCAGGTGACCGACTTCTGGGGCAGCCTGTGAGCACCGACAACCTGATCGCCGAATGGGCACCACCTACCGAGGCCGAGCTTGTGACGGCGGCCGGTGAACTGGTCACCGGACTGGTCGACGAACCCTGGGGACAGGCCTCCCCCTCCGTCTACGAGACCGGGCGGCTGATTGCCCTCGCCCCGTGGCTGACCGGGCACGCCGGACGGGTGCGCTACCTGATGGAGACTCAGCGCCCGGACGGCGGATGGGGTCAGCCGGACGGCTATGGGTTGGTGCCGACGTTGAGCGCCACCGAGGCGCTGTTCGTGACCCTACGGCAGGGGGCCGATCCAGGTCCAAACCGGGCAGACCTGGTGTCGGTCGTCGACCGTGGCCTTCGCGCGTTGGTCCGCTGGCTGGCCGATCCAGCGCTGTCGGTGCCTGACACCCCGGCGGCCGACCTCATCGTGCCGGACCTGGTGAACCTGCTCAACACGCACCTCAACGAACTCCACGACACACCCATCGTCGGCCTGGATCCGGCCTGGGCAGGGGTCCGGCTGGGCCTGCCGGCACGGATGGATTCCGCCCGGCTGACCCGGGTCCGACAGGGGATCGCCGTGGGGGCCCAAATCCCGGAGAAACTGCTTCATGCCCTGGAGACCGTGGGCGAGGCGGCTCGGGGGGCACCCGGCGTCACACCGGTACCACCCGGTACCGTCGGCGCCTCGCCGGCGGCCACCGCCGCCTGGCTCGGCGGGCCGGAGGCGACCGGCCCGGCCCGGTCCTATCTGGATATGATCGCCAGCCAACAGGGCGGCCCGGTGCCATGTGCCACCCCGATCACCGTCTTCGAACGAGGCTGGGTACTCAGCACGTTGGCCCGAGCCAGAGTGCCAGTCACTCCACCGGCGGATCTCGTCCGGAGCCTGCGTGCCGCACTCCGATCGGACGGGGCACCGGCAGGTCCCGGACTTCCCGCTGACGCGGACACCAGCTCAGTCGCTTTGTACGCCCTCGCGCAACTGGGGCAGCCGATCGCTCCGGACTGCCTCTGGTCATTCGACACCGGAGCACACTTCTGCACCTGGCCGGGTGAGGACGGCTATTCCATCACCACCAACGCGCACGTCCTGGACGTGCTTGGGCACCACCTGGTCACCGGGCCGACGGCGCCGGAACGCTATCGAGCGACGGTGGAGCGACTCGCCAACTGGCTGTGCGTACGACAACGCCCCGATGGTGCCTGGGCCGACCGATGGCACGCCTCGCCCTACTACGCGACGGTCTGCTGTGTACTCGCACTGCAGCAGCACGGGCGGGGAGGCGCCGTGTCGGCAGCCATCAGCCGCGCCGTCGACTGGGTGCTGGGATCGCAACGCGCCGACGGCTCCTGGGGACGGTGGACCGGCACCGCCGAGGAGACCGCGTACGCGCTGCAGGTACTGGCGACGGCTGGGCGGCCGGGCCTGTCCGGACTCGATGCCGCGCTGACCCGCGGGCGGGCGTACCTACTGTCCCCCGCCGACGGCACTCCACTGTGGCTAGAATCCAACGGCACTCCATTGTGGCATGACAAAGATCTCTACCTGCCCGCAGCGATCGTGCGTTCGGCCGTCCTCGCGGCACTGGTACTGACCGCGCGAAGACTGGAGTCACCCAGGTGAGACCGATGTGGCCGAGGTGGGCAGCTCACCAAGAATACGGATATACATAGACGAAATAATTGATGTCGGCATTCAGGCAAACTTGAGGCACTCCTCGGACGCTGCTAGCGTGCCCCATTGATCGCGGGAACCGACGAAGGGCCAACGAGGAACACAACTTCGTTGGCCCCGAGACGGCCGCCGTAGACAACTCGCTTCCACGGTCTGGGACGGTGTGATGGGTTCTCGCAGTACGAATCTCCGTACCAAGGTCGTCGCCCTGTTGGTCTCATTGGCCGCGCTGTGGGCCTTCGCAGCCTGGGTGACCCTCCGCGATGGCCTCAACCTTCTCTGGGTGCAGACCTTGGACAGCAGGGTCTTCGATCCGAACGACCGGCTGTTGCTTGCGCTACAGCACGAGCGCCGGCTTTCCGTCGCCTATTTGGCGCGACCCAGCGAACAGCAGCGGGCCCCACTGGCGGCCGAGCGTCAGAAATCCGAGGACCTGGCCTCCGCATTCCGTCGATCGGTGGAAAGCCGACAGATCGAGTTCGCGGCGAGCAGTGATCTCAAGCAACGACTCGACGAACTGACCCTCGGGCTGGACGGGCTGGCCCAGACCCGCGAGGCGATCAATGCCCAGGACATCGATCCGGCATCCGCATCGGACGCCTATACCCGGGTCATCGACTCGATCTTCCGTGTCTTCGACTCCATGGCGAAGCTCGACGACCATGAGATCGCCAAGGACACGACCGCGCTCATCGAGCTGAATCGCGCGCGGGAGCTGGTGTCCCAGGAGGATGCGCTGGTCACCGGCATTATCGCGGCAGGGCGGATAACGGCGACGGAGCACGCACGGTTCGCACAACTCGTCGGTGCCCAACGCTTCGTCGCCAATGAAACCGTCCTGGAGCTACCTACTGCCGAGCGCGAGCGGTACGACCAACTGGTCGCCAGCCAGACGTTCACGCAGCTTCGAGCCCTGGAAGACCGAATCATCCAGTCGATCCGACCCGGCTCCCGGGTGTCGATCGACATTGCCCAGTGGCGCGCAGCGGTGGAACCCTCCCTCGCCGACATGCGCGACATCGTCGTGACCGGTGGTGAACACATCGTCGATCGGGCCGTGCCGATCGCGATCTGGGTGGTGCTCCGGGTGGTACTCGCGGCCGGACTGGGACTGGCTGCGGTCATCGCCTCGATCGTTGTCTCGGTGACCACGGCGCGGGCCCTGGTGGCCCAACTGCAACGGCTACGGGACGCGGCTCACCGGCTCGCCGACGAGCGACTGCCCGACGTGGTCGCCCGTCTCGGCCGGGGTGAGAACGTGGACGTGGCGACCGAGGCACCACCCCTGGCCTTCGGCACCGACGAAATCGGCCAGGTGGGCCAGGCGTTCAACGCGGTTCAGGAGACCGCGATCCGTACCGCCGTCCAACAGGCCGAGCTGCGTCGCAGCGTGCGCGATGTCTTCCTCAGCCTCGCCCGGCGTACCCAGGCGCTCGTCCACCGACAGCTCACCCTGCTCGACGCGATGGAACGCCGGGAGACCGAGGCCGAGGAGCTGGAGGACCTGTTCCGGGTCGACCACCTGGCCACCCGGATGCGCCGCAACGCGGAAAACCTGATCGTGCTCTCCGGCGCGACGCCGGGACGGGCCTGGCGACGCAACGTACCCATGATCGATGTCGTTCGCGGCGCGGTGGCCGAGGTGGAGGACTACACCCGCGTCTCGGTGCTGCCGCTCGGCTCGGTCGGGTTGGCTGGCCGCGCCGTCGGTGACGTCATCCACCTGCTGGCGGAACTGATCGAGAACGCGTTGTCCTTCTCTCCACCACACACCATGGTCGAAATCCGGGGCCAGATGGTAGCCAACGGCTACGCGATCGAGATCGAGGACCGCGGCCTCGGCATGAGCGAGGAGGATCTCGCCGCCGCCAACGAGCAGATCCTCAGCCGTCAGGAGTTCAATCTGGCCAACGCCGCCCGGCTCGGACTGTTCGTGGTGAGTCGGCTGACCGAACGGCACGGAATCCACGCACTGTTGAAGGAATCGCCCTACGGTGGGACAACCGCCGTGGTGCTGATTCCCTCGACTCTGGTCACGGGTGAACCAGGCAGCACCGAGGCCACCGACCCGGCACTGCCGATAGGGGCCGCAGCCAGCGCCACCAAAGCCACCGCCACCACCGCCAGCGCCACCAGCGCCACCAGCGCCACCAGCGCCACCGATGAGCAGCCCACGGCACGGATCCCTGGAGCGAGCCTGGCGGTGAACCCACCGGCCCCGGCGCTGCCCACCCGGACCCGGGCCGCAGCGACCGGTGCTGCTACCACGACCGGTGCTGCTCCGGCGGAGGCTCCGACGGCGCCGACTACCGAGCCGGAGACCACGCAGACGCCGTCCGGTCTACCGCTGCGGGTACGTCAGGCCAATATCGCCACTCCCCTCCGCCAACAACCCCAAGCAGTGTCGGAGGATCCGGCACCGGACGCCGAGGTGCCCCGCCCGCCCGAGAAGATCCGCCAGATGATGAGTTCCTATCAGTCGGGCACCCTCCGAGGCCGGTCGGCAGCGGCCCGGCTGGTGAACGAGGACGACGACGTCCCAGCCGTTCCGGACGCGGGGGACAGCCCCGCTGCCGGGGACCGACCGGTCACCTGATCGACCGACGAGATCGGTACCGCGACCTTCGCCCGGAAGAAAGAGGACAACGAGTGGTGCTGAAAACAGCCACGAGCGACCTGACCTGGCTACTGGACGACCTGGTCGGCCGGGTCAAGCAGACCGAGAACGCCATCGTCCTGTCGGTCGACGGGCTTCTCGTAGCTTCCTCGCAAGGAATGGCGCGCGACGATGCCGAGCACCTGGCCGCGATGGCGGCGGGCATTCAGAGTCTTGCCCGGGGCGCCGGCAAGCGATTCGGTGGCGGCCCGGTACAACAGACCATCATCGAAATGAAGTCCTCGTTCCTCTTCGTCACCGCCGCCGGTCACGGTGCCTGCCTGGCCGTACTGGCCAACGACGAGGCCGATGTGGGACTCATCGCCTACGAGATGGCCATGCTGGTCACTCGGGCCGGCAAATTCCTTGGTTCGCCAGCCCGAACCACCGACCAGCCGACTGACGAGAAGTAACCGGGGCTGCCATGAGCGTCCCGGGGAAATCCACCGAAGACCAGTGGATTGACGATCATGCCGGTCCGGTCGTACGGCCGTACGCGATGACCCGTGGCCGAACCAAGCCGGCCAGCGGAAGCTTCGACCTGATCTCATTGGTGGTCGCCACCCGGTCGGCACCGTCGCACGAGGTCGGCCTGGGACCGGAGCACCTCGCCATTGTCGGCCTCTGTCAACGGGCCCTGTCCGTCGCCGAGGTCGCGGCGCACCTGAACCTGCCGTTGGGCACCGTCCGGGTATTCCTCGGTGACCTACTCGAACGGCACCTCGTTCAGCTATGCAACCCCCGGCCGACGGCCACACTTCCCGACGACAGCGTATTCGAGGCAGTTATCAATGGACTACGAGCACTCTGACGGTCGGGCCAGCGCTCCTGCCGTCCCCACCGCCATCAAGATCCTCATTGCCGGTGGCTTCGGCGTCGGTAAGACCACCATGGTCACCACGCTCAGTGAGACCCAGCCGCTGCGGACCGAGGAGCTCCTCTCCGAACAGGGTGTCGGCATCGACGACCTGTCCGGCGTGGAAAGTAAGAGCACCACCACGGTCGCGATGGACTTCGGCCGGATCACCATCGGGGACGACCTGGTGCTCTATCTGTTCGGCACTCCCGGTCAGGACCGGTTCTGGTTCGTCTGGGACGAGTTGGCGCTTGGCGCGTTGGGTGCGGTCGTCCTCGCCGACACCCGTCGACTGGCTGACTGCTTCCCGTCCATCGACTACTTCGAACAGCATGGCACCCCGTTCATCGTCGCGGTGAACTGCTTCGACGGGGCTCGGGAGTACGGGCTCGACGAGGTCCGGCTCGCCCTCAACCTGGAGCCGGAAGTGCCCGTGCTGCTGTGCGACGCCCGGCAGCGCCAGTCCAGCAAGGACGTCCTGATCACGCTCCTCGAACACGCGATGAAGCTCCGGGCGCGGGCACACCAGTCCCCGCAAGGGGCCGGTACTCCCTAGGTGAAGTCGGGCGGGCGAACGTACGAAAATTTCAGCGGACCAGTCATCTGCAACGGCATCGCCGACAGCGGATGACCATGCGCTTTCGTCGTTCGCCGGTCACCTAGACTTCCGGCATGTCCGGGTACGAATTGGGAATCGACTATGGGTCGACGAACACAGTCGCGGTACTACGTTGGCCGGACGGGCGTTGCCGGCCATTGCTCTTCGACGGATCGCCCCTGCTGCCGTCGGCGGTGTTCCTACAGCCGGATGGTGCGTTGATCCCGGGACGGGACGCGATGCACAGCGCCCGGCTGGACCCCACACGGTTCGAGCCGAACCCCAAACGGTGTATCGATGACGGAACCCTGTTGTTGGGTGACCGGCAGGTGGCGACGGTCAACGTGGTCGCGGCCACCCTGCGGCGGGTGGTCGAGGAGGCCACCCGTGCCTGCGGAACGCTTCCCGCCACCATAGCCATGACCTACCCGGCCGGTTGGGGTGCGGCCCGCCGCAATGTCCTGGTGGAGGCGGCAGTCAGCGCCGGTCTCCCCACCCCGAAGCTGGTGTCCGAGCCGGTCGCCGCGGCCGGTTACTTCACCGCTGTGCTCGGCCACGCCGTCCGCCCCGGTCACCTGTTGGTCGTCTACGACCTTGGCGGTGGCACCTTGGACCTGGCGGTGGTACGGCGTACCGGAGACGGCTTCGAGGTGCGCGAAGTCGACGGGCTGACCGACTTCGGCGGCTTGGACCTCGACGCGCTGGTGGTCGCGCGCGTCGCCGCCGCCATTCAACCTGCTGACTCCGCCGCCTGGCAGCGGCTGACCGCGCCAGCTGATCCCACCGGCCAGCGACACTTCCGCACGCTGTGGGACGACGCCCGTACCGCCAAGGAGATGCTGTCGCGACAATCGAACGCCCGGCTGTACGTGCCGCTGGTCGACCGCGAGGTGTCGCTGGGACGGGAGGAGTTCGAGGACGCGGCCCGCCCGCACCTTGACCGTGCGGCCATGTTGACGGCGCAGGTGATGCGCCGGGCTGGCGTCAGCACCGAGAACCTGGCCGGGGTCTTCCTGGTGGGCGGCGCATCCCGGGTGCCGCTCGTCGCCACCACCTTGCACCGCGCGACCGGACTGGCGCCTACGGTGCTGGAACAACCCGAAATCGTGGTGGCTGAAGGTGCCCTGCACGCGCTCCACCGGCCACCGTCGGTGGCGGCCCCGCCCGCCGTGGTTCCGCCTAGGCGAGCGGCGATGCCGCCGGCTCCCGTGGTCACCGGACCGGCTCCGATGGCCATGCATACCGCATCACCGCTATCGAGTCCGCCAGCACCCGCCATGCCACCAGCGCGTCCACCAGGGGCGGTATGGCCGGCCGGACAGAAGCAGTCAGGGTCCCTGCCCCGCCCGATATGGGCCGTCTTCTCGGTGCTGGTCCTGCTGGTACCGCTGATGTGCAGCATCACCATTGAGATCGGCGTAGCAGCGCTGCTCGTCTGCACAGTGGCCAGCGCCTTTCTAACCAGACAGGCGGTGGCCTGGCACCCCGGACCGGCAGCGTTCGGGCTCTCCCGGCCCCGGCGGGGCGCGGATGTCATCGGGACGATAGTGACCGCGCTTGGCAGCGCCGCGCTGCCCATCGTTCTCCTACTCGTGTCCATCACGATGATCACCATCAACAATTACGTACCTGCCGCGCTCATCGTCGCTGGCGTCGGCCTCCTGGTCATTCCCGGCGGTCTCGCCCTGCTCTGGTGGGGACGCTGTCCGTATCCACGTCTGGTGGTCAACGCCTACGGCATCACGTACCAGCCTGATCGGCGGAACCGTCACGAACTGCCGTGGGCGAGCCTCGCCCGGGTCGACGTGGTGTCGCCCCGACCGGGTCTACCACCGGCGCTGGTCGCCGTACCGGCAGCCGCCTCGCAGGTGACACACAACCCGGCATTCGCGCAGCTGTGGCGTGCGGACATCAACGCTCTGGTCATCGCCGACCTGCCGCAGTTGACCCGGGATGTCGGCGGTGACGCACCACGACTGGTGGCAGCCCTCGCCCACCACCGGGCTACGGCTCCCCGTTACCCGGCCGGGGTGAACCGGTCGTAGCCGCACCGGGCAGTAGGGAGCCGTGAAGGTCCTACGGGTGGTCAGCCGGCCATCCGTAGGTTGAAGTCGTGCACCGTACTCCACCGCTGACCGGTCACCACATGCACCGCACCGGTACGCGGCTCGTACGTGACCGACCAGCGGGTGTGTGACTGCGCCACCGCCTGAAGGATCTCCATGGCACCCTGCCAGTCGACCACCCCATTGGCTCTGGTCAGGTGTGCTGCCGCCGTGGCGTAACGACGGTCCCGCTGTCGGGCCGCCTCCGAGGCGTCGGCCAGCCGGATGTTGGTCAACACCTGCCACGGCGGGCCGCCCGGCAGCACCCGCATCCGTCCGTCGACGAACTCCACCACGGCGGACGCGCCGGACGCGTCGGCGATCAGGTAGTGCAGCGGCGGGCCACCGTCGAAGTCCAGGTTGTAGCGGTCGATGACCGCTACCGCCTCGTCGACCGTCGCGGCCTGGTCGAGCACCAGCCGCAGGATTCGTACGCTGCCGACGGTGGGCTTGGCCGGGTCCGGGGTGAGACTGCCGGAGTCGTCCGCCGCCAGTCCCACCACCAGGCCGCGCTCGTTCATTCCGTCGAACGGCAGCAGCGGCGCGTTGAGCAGCCGTCGATCACCGCTCGGATCCGCGTTGATCCCCAGGTAACCCATGTCCACGAGGGAAATGGACGCATAGCCGTCCGGCGGATCGGTCTGCAGGACCAGCCCGGGATTGGGGTCCCAGTCGAAGTTCCGTCCGTACAGTGGCCGGGCCGGGTCGCCGGAAGCCATGAAGAGCGAGCAGCCGAACGGGGACGGGGTCGGCGACGCGGCCAGGTCGACCAACGCGTCGTAGTCCCCGGCGTAGGTCATCGCATACAGCGGTAGATCGTCGACGCGGCGCAGGCTGGCCAGGGTCTGCTCGGCCTCGGCGGCGGACTGCCGGGAGGCCGACACGACACTCTCGGAGTTGGCGTCGCGCTGGTCCGCTGTCGGGGCTCCGGCGCACCCGGCCACGACCAGGGTCAGGGCCAGGGCGATCGTTGCACGGATGTTCCGGGATCCGGTGGTAGGTGCCGATCCGACCGTCGTAGCTCTCATGTCGTCGAGTGTGCCGGAGGTTCCGGCGAACCGGGAGCGACGTTTCGGCTCAGTCCACCTCCACCCAGTCCAGGGTCCGCTGCACCGCCTTCTTCCACTTGGCGTAGCCGTCGGCGCGGCGCTCCGGCGACCAGGTCGGCTGCCAACGCTCCTGCTCGTTCCAGTTCTGCCGCAGCTCGTCGGTGGACTTCCAGAAGCCGACCGCCAGGCCGGCGGCGTACGCCGCCCCGAGCGCCGTGGTCTCGGCCACCACCGGCCGGCTCACCGGCACGCCGAGGATGTCGGCCTGCAACTGCATGCAGAGCCGGTTGGCGGTCACTCCACCGTCTACCTTGAGCACGTCCAGGGTGACTCCGGAGTCCTCGGCCATCGCCTCGGTGACATCTCGGGTCTGGTAGCAGATCGATTCCAGGGTGGCGCGGGCCAGGTGGGCGTTGGTGTTGTAGCGGGAGAGCCCGACGATGGCGCCTCGGGCGTCGGAGCGCCAGTACGGGGCGAACAGCCCGGAGAAGGCCGGTACGAAGTAGACCCCGCCGTTGTCCTCGACCTGGGCGGCCAACGCCTCGCTCTGGGCCGCACCGCTGATGATGCCGAGCTGGTCCCGTAGCCACTGCACGGCCGAGCCGGTGACCGCGATGGAGCCTTCGAGGGCGTACACGGCGGGTTGGTCGCCGAACTGGTAGCAGACGGTGGTCAGCAGTCCGGACCGGGACCGGACGATGTCGGTGCCGGTGTTGAGCAGCATGAAGTTGCCGGTGCCGTAGGTGTTCTTCGCCTCGCCCGGGGCGAAGCAGACCTGGCCGACGGTGGCCGCCTGCTGGTCGCCGAGGATGGCGGTGAGCGGCACCGACCCACCGAGCGGGCCGCTGGCCAGGGTGTCGCCGTAGCGGCCGGCATCGGACGAGGGGCGAATCTGCGGCAGCATCGCCCGGGGGATGCCGAAGAAGGAGAGCAGCTCGTCGTCCCAGTCGAGGGTCTCCAGGTCCATCAGCATGGTACGGCTGGCGTTGGTGACGTCGGTGACGTGCACTCCGCCGTCGACTCCGCCGGTGAGGTTCCACATCAGCCAACTGTCGGTGTTACCGAAGATGGCGTCGCCGCGTTCGGCCGCCGCCCGTACCCCGTCGACGTTCTCCAGGATCCACTGGATCTTGCCGCCGGAGAAGTAGGTGGCGGGCGGCAGGCCGGCCTTACGCCGGATCACGTCACCGCGCCCGTCCCGGTCCAGTGCGGCGGCGATCTGATCGGTCCGGGTGTCCTGCCAGACGATGGCGTTGTAGTAGGGCCGCCCGGTGCGCCGGTCCCAGACCACCGTGGTTTCCCGCTGGTTGGTGATGCCCAGGGCGGCCAGGTCGCTGGCGGCCAGGCCGTGCCGGTTCATCGCGGTACGGATGACCGACGTGGTCCGTTCCCAGATCTCCACCGGGTTGTGCTCGACCCAACCGGCCCGGGGCAGGATCTGCTCGTGTTCGAGTTGGTGGCGGCCGACCTCCTTACCGCCGTGGTCGAAGATCATGAAGCGCGTGCTCGTGGTGCCCTGGTCCACCGCACCAACGAAGTCGGCCATCGGAACTCCTCTTCTCGACGGGGAACGGCGTCAGGCCTTGACCGGTTCGGTCTCGGCCGGGGTAGGTAGGCGGCCCGGTTCGAGTGGCTCGTCGGTGGGCAGGAACCGGCCGATGAGCAACTGGTAGAGCGCGGCACCGATCAGACCACCGACCAGTGGCCCGACGATGGGCACCCAGAAGTAGAGATCACCATACTGGTCGGAGAAGGCTGTTTCGTACCCGGTGAGGAAGGACGCCAGTCGGGGGCCGAAGTCTCGGGCCGGGTTGATGGCGTAGCCGGCGTTGGTGCCCCAGGCCATGCCGATTCCCACCACGAGCAGGCCGATGACCACCGGGGTGAGGTTGGCCGCCGGCGGCGAGTTACGCAGGTCGGTGAGGGCCAGGATGACGAAGAGCAGAATGGCGGTACCGATGATCTGGTCCCGCAGGCCGCCCCACTGACCGACCGGCAGCTCGCCGTTGCCGGGCAGGGTGGAGAAGACGCCCTGGGTCTTGATGGTGTGGCCCGGGTCCACCCTGGCCAGCACCTCGCTGTAGTTCCACCGAACCAGGAGCGCGGCAATAAAGGCGCCGAGGGTCTGGGCGAGGGTGTACGGCAGCACCTTGCGCCATGAGAAGCCTTTGAAGACGGCGAGCGCCAGGGTGACCGCCGGGTTGAGGTGTGCCCCGCTGATCCGGCCGGCGACGTAGACCCCGAGCGTGACACCCAGTCCCCAGGCCCAGGCGATGCTGTCGTGGTCACCGATGCCACCTGCGGCCACCTGGGCGACTACCCCCACCCCAAAGAGGATCAGGATCATGGTGCCCGCGAACTCGGCGGCCAGTTCGCCGAGGATGCCTGGGACTTTCACACGTTGCGTCATGTTTCCTCCTGGTGCTCGTACTACGCCAGGTAAACCCCTAATGCCATGCGAGTTACGTTTCGGGGCAACGGTAGAGAAGAAGACATCGACAGTCAACGACTTGTTGTCGCCCTGCCCTGGACGCCGCGCTCGGTCCCCTCCAGACGATCGGATCGGAGCGTGTTAGCTGGCGGAGGAGGTGGCATGTGGATGCCGACCGGCAGTCGTTCGAGGCGTACGTGCGGGCGCGTACCGCGGCCCTGTCCCGAATCGCCTATCTGCTGACCAACGATCGCGGGCCGAGCTTGGCCAGGGCCTGCTGCACCGAGAGCATGACGGTCACCTGCTCGGCATCGTCCGGCACCGGTCGGTCAGCGCCGGAGAGTGGAGCCTCGGGCCGCCGGCTGGCTCGTCGCCACCACGACACGTGTTGGTGGTAGAGCACCCGGCGGACGTAGGGGTCGGTCCGTCACGGTCGTACCTCCATCAGGTCCGCGAGTTCCGGCGCGAGGGTGCGTAGCCGGGCGAGCCCGTCCCGGACCTGGCTCTTCACCGTGCCGACCCGGCAGTGGAGAATCTCGGCGGTCTGCGCCTCGGTGTAGTCCTCGAAATATCGCAGGATCAGGGCCGCCCGCTGCGGGCCCGACGGCGGCGACGAATCACCACCGCACTCACGGTCGTCGCCGTGGTAGCGATGGTCGGCGCGCTGACCGGCATGCCACTCGTGCTGGATCGGGCGTCCCCGGACGACTTCTCGCCCGCCCGCCCCGCCCGGCCCGTGGTGCCGTCCACCGTCTATCCGCCACTGACTGGTGAGGACACCATCGTCGAGAATCCGCCCGGCCCGGCTGCCATCCTGGTCAGCGGTGACGAGGAGATGCGCGGCAGCGATGTCTGGGGGTGGGAGGGTCGCAGTCTCGTCATCGGTCGCGATGGCGGCTACCGACTCGTCCATACGGCAGGTGAGACCACCGCCGGAATGGCCGGCGGCCTGCTGCTGTCCCCAGACGGGCGACATTTGGCGAGCGGTCCAGGGTTGGAAGGGACGACGGACGGCAGCGGCCGTACCGCGGTCGTCGACCTGACCACCGGAAAGGTGACCGAGTACGACGGCGATACGCCGATCGCCTGGTCTCCGGACGGCAGATCGTTGCTGATCCTCCCGACGCCCTCCCTCTTGCCCGACCCCGAGGTGCGGCAACTACAGCTCCGATTGCTCGATCTGGTCACCGGGACAGTGCGGGAGTTGCCGAAGATCCGCGGCAGCTACCGGCCCGGAAACTTCGTAGCGTTCTCCCCGGACGGCGCACAGGTCGCGGTGGCGACCCAGGACGCCATCCACATCGTCGAACTGAACCAGGCACCAGTCCGCAAACTCGCCCCTCTCTCGCCCGCAGACCGGCTGGCCGGGCCGGGGGCCTGGCTTCCGGACGGGACCAGAATCGCCACCTACACAGCGGACACCTGTGAGGATGGAACGACGTGCGACGGTTCGGACCTCCGCCGGCGGTCGTGGCGGATCAGCTACCTGGACGTACAGTCCGGCACCCTGGCGGCCGGGCCCACGCTGCCATCCGCCCGGGGGCTGGCCGCCCGGATGCTCGGCTGGCAGGACGACGGCGACGCGGTGGTCGCCGTCTACCAGCCGGGGAAGGGCGTGGTAAAGGAATCGGACGACAAGCACTGGGCTGAGACCGACTGGTGGACCGTGGGCGGGGTTGAGCTGCTGGAGTTCCGGTCGGACGGCAGCCGACAGCGCCTGGTCGACCTGCCGGGCAACGTGCTCTTCGTCGACGTGCCGGCCCAGCTGCTCAACAGCTTCGGTGGACCGTCGGCATCGTGGCCGGAAGGCATGCTACGACGACTGCTCGCGGTGGCCTGGCCCTTCGGACAGTGCTTCCTGCTGGCGCTGGTGGTGATGTTACTGCTGGGAAGCTGGCAACACTACCGCCGACGATCTGCCCGAAGAGGAAGTTATCGGGGTCCGGAACACCCCGCCTGATCCACTACCGGCCGGGGCGGCTGGTTACATCGACTACCCGCCCCGACGGCCGGTGGGGTCAGCCGCTGCGGCGGTTGCCCCACTGGCGTGGCCCCTGGACCGATCCCCGGCCACCACCGAGATGCTTGCCCTTGCCGGTGGTCTGCGCCTGGGCGCCGCCCTTGCCTCGGGCCCGCCGCGCGGCCCGGTTCTGGAACTCGGCGGCAACTTCGACGTCGTCGGACTCGCCTACGGGAAGGTCTTCTGTGTTGTCTGGAACGCCGGGGTCCGACATCGGGTTCTCCTGCACTCGAGGACGCCAGAAGGAGGGTTGGCACCGGGGAGATGCCCTGCACCAACGTCACGGAAGATCATGCCACGGCGTACCGGGCCGGAGCGGGCTGGGCCGGAAACCCGGGCCCGACCCCGGCCGATCTGGTCCCGTCAGCCCTGGCGAGCGGCGTCGATGAGCTGTCGGGCCACGGCGGTCGCCGCATCCGGCCTACCGTGCTGCCGAGCGTTGTCGGCCAGCCACTGCCGCTGCCGGGGATCCTTGAGCAGCGCGATCACCTCGTCGCGGAGCCGGTCCGGGGTGGCGTCCGGTCCGGCCAGCATGCGGGCCGCCCCGGCGTCGGCGAGGTGTCGGGCGGTGCGCCGCTGCTCGTCGCCGCCGGTCGGGATCAGCGGAATGAAGATGCACGCCTTGCCCAGCGCGGTCAGTTCCGCCACCGTACCGGCACCGCTGCGGGCGACGACGATGTCGGCGGCGGCGAGCACGTCGGGCAGCTCGCCGTGCACGTAGTCGACCACCCGATAGCGGTTGCGCAGATAGTCGGGAAGACCGGCGGCGACCTCCCGCATCTGCGCGAACGAGTAGTCCCCGCACTGATGCAACACCTGACAACCGGGCAGGATGTCCGGCAGGATGGCGGCCACCAGCTTGTTGACCTGGAGGGCACCCTGGGCACCGCCGGTGACGAACACCAACGGCAGTTCCGGGTCCAGGCCAAACGCCGTCAGTGCCGCCGCCCGGTTTCCGGCCAACACCTCGGGCCGGACCGGATTACCGGTCACCACCGCCCGACTCCTCGCCCGGGCCGGCAGATGCTCCACCGACGACTCGTGGCTGAGCAGGATCCGGGTGGCCAGCTGGGCCAGGATCCGGTTGGCCAGACCGAGGGTGAGGATCTGTTCGTGCATGACCAGGGGACGGCGGGTCAGCCAGGCGGCGACTCCGATCGGGACGCAGACGTATCCGCCGGTGGAGAAGACCACGGCGGGCTTGGTACGGATCACGGTCATGATGGCCTGCACGACCCCGAGCGGAATGCGGAACATGTCCGCGAGGTTGCGGCCCAACTCGCGCAGGTTCGGTGAGCGACGCAACTTGCCCGTGGTGATCGCCTTGAACGGCACGTTCTCCTGCCGGGCGATCTTGGCCTCCAGCCCGTGGGAGACCCCGACCCAGAGCAACTCCGGCTCCGTGCCGGCCTCGGCAAGCCGAGCCCGCAGCGTACGGATGGTGGTCAGCGCCGGGTACGTGTGCCCACCGGTCCCTCCGCCGGTCACGATGACCCGGATTCGGTGGAGACGCTCTGCGCTATAGATAGTCATGTCTTCCCTGTCAGGTCGCTCACGGAAACCTTGCACCCTGGCCGGGGCGAGTCTAGTGGCGGCCGAATACGGCGTCGGTTTCGCCATGACACGTCACCGGTGACCGGTTTGCCGTAGGCCGCCCTAGCTGCCCCGATCACCGGCTGCTCAGCCCTCGTCGCCGCCCCCGCATAGGGCGTGGACGCCCCCTTACCCGGAGCACTGATTGTTTCGCCCCCACCGCCCCGGGTACGCGCTGGTACGCCGAGTCGGCCCGACCACACGAAGGGCGACGTGGGGGAAGGAGTCACCATGGCTGGCATACCGATTCGCAGTTCCGCGTTCAATGACCACGATCTGATGCCGCAGCGGTTCTCCCAGGACGGGGGAAACGTCTCCCCGCCGCTGGAATGGGGCAACGTGCCCGAGTCAGCAAACGAGCTCGTCCTTCTCGTGGAGGACCGTGACGCCGGCCGGGTCCCGTTTCTGCACTGGCTGGTCACCGGTATCGACCCGCGTTCCACCGGAATGGCCGAGGGCCAGATACCGCCCGGCGGACAAGAATGGATCAACGGCTTCGGCAACACCGGCTGGGGTGGCCCGCACCCGCCCATCAACGACGATCCACACCGTTACTTCTTCCGGCTCTACGCGGTGGACCAACCACTGGCCCTACCCGCCGCACCGCAGGTCTCCGACATCCAGGACGCAATCGCAGGTCATGACCTCAACAGCGGCAATATGGTGGGAACCTTCGCCCGCTGAGCCGGTCACGAACGGGGCTCCGCCGGATCCGGCGGAGCCGGCGGCCGGGCCCCGCACCGCCATCTGACCACCCGGCGACCCGCAATCCTGCCCTTGCCCGTACCTGGAGCGGCGTACCGGCCTCGATCGACGTCGGCAATCCGCGATCCTTGCCCGGACTTCACATCCCCACCGTTCTCAGGCGGCACCGCCTGATGCGGTCGACCGGCCCCGACGACAACCTGATCGACATCTCGCAGGGTCAAGCCGGCCCGCCTGAGCCGCCCGCCCGGCCGCTGGCGGCTGCTCGCCGCACCGATCACGGATGATCTCGCCTGTTCGCGTGGGCTATTACCTCGTACCGCCCGCTGGGGCGACGGGCGGACCGAGGCGGCCTCATAGCCGACCGCTGTTCTGTCAAATCATTCGACAAACAGCTTCCGCCCCGGCCGCGTCGCTTCGCGACGCGTCTGTGGCGACTTATATTCCGTCCAGTGACTTCCGGTGAATCCCCCGCACGCACCGATCCGAGTCGAGCGCGAGGAGCACCACAAGCCCTGGTTAGTGACCATAACCGCACGGTTCAAAGGCGTGTCGGGTAACGACTCAGACGAGTTTTGGTAAAAGAACGTGCCACGCCGACGACCCGAACCGGCGCGACTGGCCGAACGGCTTGCAGAATTCCACCCTGATGCGTCAAACTCGACCCACGATACTGATGTTCACAAGGAGTGACCAGCTATGGCAAGGAAAGTAATCACTGTTCTGACTGATGACCTGGAAGGCGGCGACGCCGACCGCACCGTGGAGTTTGGCCTCGATGGCGTCAGCTACACCATTGATCTGTCGGAAAAGAACGCGGGCAAACTCCGCAAGGCGTTGGACCCGTACCTCGCCGCCGGCACCCGCATTGGCCGGGGCGGGCTCGACAGCCGACGCGCCGGCCGTCGATCCGGTGCCGCCGCACCGACCCGGACCAACCGTGACCAGAACAAGGCCATCCGGGAATGGGCCATCAAGAGCGGCTACGAGGTTTCCGAGCGCGGCCGTATCCCGGCCTCGGTCGTAAAGGCCTACAACGAGCGCTAGCCCGCGTGCCCTTCCTCCCCATAACGGCCGTGTAGCTGAGCTACCCCCGCTGACCTTTCCGGCCCGGCGGGGGTCGTCTGTATCTACAGCCGGCACGACAACACCCACCGCAACGTCAAGACAGGCCCGGTAGACCGTCCACTGTGGGTCGGCACCTACCGCATCAGCTGGGTTGCCTCATGGCGGGCGATAGCCGTCCGGGTCGCGGTGACGAAGCTCCAGAACGCCGGCCGGGTGGTATGCCTACGCTGCGCTCGGGTGTTGGTCCCGAACATCGCCGTACGCATCGGAGTGGTCAGCTCCAGTTGCGCGCCCTTGCCCCGGAGCGTGCGATTGGCGATGTTGTCCGGGTGGTTGCCGTTGAGTGACTCATGGTCAACGGCGTCGATTGCCTGGATACCGGCACTGCCGTACTCCTCGATCAGTAGGGCCTTCAGCCCGAGATCCAGCCCACCGACCAGAACGGCCTCGGTGCCGGCCGGCAGCCCGGCCTGGGCCGGTGTGCAGCCGTGCAGTGCCACGGTCTGCCGGGCACCGGCACACAACGACCGGGCGACGGGGTCGTCGCACCGGGTCGAGGTGACATGCAGCTCGTCGTTGTTCGAGCTGCGCAGTCCTTCGAACATCCAGTAGTCGTAGGTCCGCCCACCGGCCGGGGTGACCTGAAGGTCGGCCGGGTGGTATCCGGCGACCGCGAGGCACAGTTCTGAGGTACCCACCTCGATCCCGCCGCCGTGCGGGGCAAGAATCGTGGTCTGCGGGAAGACCGGATTCTGGGCCAGGTCGTCGTCGAGCACCTCATGCCGTCGGTGCCGACGGGCGTAGTCGGTGCCCGGTACGAGGCTGTGGTCGGCGTACAGGGCGGTGTTGGACGGGTAGACGTCTGCGGCGGTGCTCGCCGCGGCCACTGCGATGTCAGCGTCCCCCAGCAGCAGATACGGCCCGCTGGCCGCCGCACCGGCGAACATCGCGAGCACTGTCCTTCGTGGCCTGCCTGCCATCGCAACGTCCCTCTCAGATAGTGATGACTGCCGACGCCAGCCTAGATCACCAGTGGCGTCGGCTCGGCCATCACAATCGTCAGGTCCGTTCGTCGGCCAGATGGCCAGCACCCACCACGGCCGGGCCTCGTCCAGGGTGCTGGCCAGCCCGAGCCCCCAGCCGTAGCAGACGACGACGCAGAGCACGTTCTGCAACACGTATCCGGAAAGCGCGGTACGACCGAGCGAAGCCAGGCCGGTGCTGATCGGACCAGTTTCCCGGACCTGGTCGACGATCCAGCCGACCAGCCCGAGATAGCCGAGCGCCACCATCGGCGCGAAGACGTACCGGTCCAGCAGGAACAGTTCGGGTCCGACCAGGGTGCTGGCCAGGTTGACCGACAGACCGATACCCAGTCCGAACCAGAGCAGCCGACGCCGCAGCGCCCGGCCCCGCTCGTCGGCGCTGAAGGCACCGGCGCGGAACAGGTGCACGCCGAGTAGAAACAGGAAGAGCAGGAGAGCGAAGGTGATGATCGGCTCAAGGCGGAGCGCCAGCACGGACGGACTGGGCCAGCAGCACGGCGACCAGGATCGCGGTGACCGCGTAGCCCATCAGCACGTCGTAGGCGAAGACCAGCAGAAAGTGCAGGCTGCCCTCGACAAGGAGAAACACCGGTCGCCACAGGTAGCTTCGCGGCCAGGATCGGCCACGGGCCTGGGCGGAGCGGTACTGGATCGCCAGTCCCACGCCGAACAGAGTGGTCAACAGAGCGAGGAACTTGCCGTTGGCCAAAAACCGGAAGGCACCCTCCACCAACGCGCTGGGCAGGTCATCGGATAGCCCCACAGTGGCCGAGACGCTGGTCGCGTCGTCTAGCGACTGCTGTTCCCCACCGGGATCGGTGAAGATCCACATATTGGTGCCGAGGTGCCGAGGATGGCCACCCCGCGTAACACGTCGAGCAGGGCCAGCCGGTCGGTACGTTGACCGCCCTACGCGTCGCTAGGCAAGGAGCCAGCGCCAGAAGGCCAGGTTCTCGCGGGAGCGGCGCTACGCCCGCCAGGCGCAGCGCCGGAGCGAGAAGCCCAGCACGATCACGGTGTCGGCGGCCGGCAGCGGACCGGGTTCACAGCACCCGAGGACGAAAGTCGGGACCGTACCGATCGACGCGGCGGCTCACGCCGGGTGGGAGATGCTCCCGGGCAGCAATGACGGCACGGCCAGATCCTGATAGTCGTCCGGCAGTTTGGCCATCACCTCGTCGAATTCACCGCCGGTGACCGCCTCCCGCAAGGTGGTGAAGACGGCCTGCGCCCCGTTGCGCGCGAGCGCCTCGTCGACGTTGGCACCCCGACCGATCCGGCGGACGAACGCGTCTACGCCGAACCGGGCTGCGGTTCCGCCACGTTTGCGTAACGTCGCCTGTAACGGCTTGGGCAGTTGGGCCGCGAGGTCCACCACCTCCGCACCGGACAACCGGTCCTCCAGGGTCTCCAGCGTGGCGCGGGTGAGGTCGACCGCCTGCGGTGAGGAGACCTGGGCACGCCGCGCAACCAGGTCGATGAAGGTGTCGTAGTTCATGCCCGCCCCCACTCCGTCGCGTATCACCCGCCCGGCTGACGGGTTCAACTATCACCACCGTCCGGCGAATTCGCCGCGTACCCGGGGTTGGCGGTGACAAACAGCGTCATCGCGTCCGGCCGCCCATGCGTGACCCGGTGCGGGCCGGGTAAGCGGTCGGACAGAGCGACTACGACCGCCGAGGAGCACGATCATGGCGACAAACGCCGAGGTGTTGCGGTACCTCACGTCGATGGACTTCCCCGCCGACAAGCAGGACATCATTCGCGAGGCCGAGCGGGCCGGTGCCCCGCCGGACGTACTGAAGGCATTGCGGGCGATGCCACCGGTCGACTACCACAACACCAACGAGGTCGTGCGCTCGGCGCGGACCAACCCCGCACCGGAGGTAACTCCGGCGGATCTGGCAGCCCGGGCCCGGAACCGCAAACAGCAGCAGGTCGCCCGGCACCTGCGCGGGACCTGATCGGATACCTGACGGCTTGTGGTGCGCCCTGGGACGAGAAGGAAGAAGCCACGTCGCGATCCGACCCCACCTTCGGTCCAGTTGGCCGCGATGGCACTCGCCGGGGTGCTGGCTGGCGGGTTGTTCGGCGGGCTCTACTCGGCGAAGCTCGCGCCGCTCGTCGGCTGGGACGTCGCCGCTTTGGTCTACCTGGTCTGGGCGTGGACGGCGATCTGGCCGCTGGATTCCCGGAGCACCGCCCGACTCGCGGTACGCGAGGAGCCAAGCCTCGCCCTACGGGACACGCTGCTGCTGGTCGCCTGCGTCGCCAGCCTGCTCGCGGTCGGGTTCGCCCTCGCCGGCGCCCAGTCCCTGCACGGCTCCATCCAGCAGTTCCAGGTCGCTCTGGGGGTAGTGAGCGTCCTGCTCTCCTGGACGATCGTGCACACCGTCTTCACCACCCGCTATGCCCGGCTCTACTACACGGGCCCCGATGGCGGCATCAACTTCAACGCGCACATCCCGCCCCGCTACTCCGACTTCGCCTACGTGGCCTTCACGGTCGGCATGACGTTCCAGGTCTCCGACACCAACCTCACCAGCAATGAGATGCGCACCACGGCGATGCGCCACGCGCTGTTGTCGTACCTGTTCGGTGCCGTGATCATCGCTGCGACCATCAACCTGATCGCCGGCCTGGTTCGGTAGGGCCGGCCCAGATCGGGGCAGTACGGCCGAGAAGCACCGGACGAGGTGCCTGGGTCCCGGGCCTGACCCGGCCCAGGTCACCACGTCCGACGTAACCCCGATGGCTTTGTCGCGTCCGAACCGGTCGCGCACCCACCGGGCGACGGATGCCCGCCCGAACCGGGCAGGCGTCAGCGCCGGACCAATCATACGATCCGACCTCATCCGTACGGTGGATTGTGCGGGAATTGTGGGTTATCCCACCCGGCGCTGTCGGGATCAGGCCCGGGTCAGTGGACGGAAATCGTCGTAGCTGTCCTCCAAGTCGACCCGGGCCAGCGCCCCTACCAACCAGGCCAGCTTCTCCGACTCAGCGGAGCCAGCCACCTCCACAAGTTCAGCGGCGGACCGGGCCAGGTCGAGCCGCCGGGCAGCGGTCAACGCATGCCGGTCAACCACCGGAGCCGCCTCCCGCCACACCGCCTGGACATCTCGGAAAAAGAGATCAACAACCTGCTCGTCCACCCCGGCGAGTTCTCCGAGTAACCGTCGCTCCCGCTCCCGGTCGTAGCCGGCTGCCACTCGCATCCGGCGCACATCGCCCCGGTACCGCTCGACCAGGCCGACGGCGAGATCACCGAGTACGTCCGCCAACTCGTCGGCGTTGCGCTGGAAGCCGCCCGCCCGCAACACCTGGGCCCGCGTCTCGGGCAGCGACCGGGCCAGTCGGGCCGGGCTGTCCCAGCCCTGGTCCCGCAGCGCGAGCGCGGTCGTGACCGCTCGGCGGAAGTCGCTGGTCCGGCGCAGCAGGATGGACAGGTAGAGCACCTGGAAGAGACTCGCCGGATTGTTGGTCACCCGAATGCCGTACACCTCGGCGAAACCCCGGCCGCTACCGACCAGGCGTCGGGCCAGTCGCTTTCGCTCCGCAAGGTTGGTCGTGACCGTGCCTGTCATGCGGGGCGACTACCCACAACGGGCCTGGTCACGCCCGCCCGATGGGGATCGTCTCCAGCAGCGGGCGCTGGATCTGGCGGTGCACGCCGTCAGCCGAGGACGTACCCGTGCCGGTCCCGGGCCTTGAGCCGGACGGCGGGCATCGTCGGCGCGGGCAGTGGTGGGTCGTCGTCCCCGACGACGGTGCCGAACCGGCGGCCCGACATCCAGTCCGCACGCGCCTCGACGATCTCCTCGTGGGAACGCCCGACGAAGTTCCACCACATCACCAGTGGCTCGTCGAACGGCTCGCCCCCGAGCAGCACCAGGCGGGTCGACGTGCTGCTCCGGACCGACACCTCCCGCCGGCCGGGGGTCAGATAGAGCAACGCCCCGGGCCCGACCGACACCCGATCGACCTCGACCGAACCGGACACCACCAGCAGACCGTGCTCGAATCCGCGATCCAACGGCAGCCGGGCAGTCCCGCCGGCCGGCAGTTCGAACTGCGCAGCAAGCAGTGGCGTGTGCCCCACTGCCGGCGACCGTACGCCGTCGAACTCGCCGACCAGGACGGTCGCAGTCAGATCAGCCCCGGTGAGCACCGGAAGGTTCGCATGGTGGGCGAAGCCGGGCGGCCCGTGCCGGGTCGCCTCCGGTAGCGCCACCCACAGTTGCAGGCCGTGCATCAGCGGCGGGTGCTCCGGCGGGGACTGCTCGGAGTGGGCGATTCCGTGTCCGGAGGTCATCACGTTGAGCTGTCCCGGCCGGATGGGCTGGCGATTGCCGAGGCTGTCCCGGTGCAGGATCTCCCCATCCAGCAGCCAGGTGACGGTCTGCAGTCCGGTGTGCGGGTGCGGCGGCACCTGCATTCCCGGCCGCCCGGTGACATCGTCGGGGCCGAAGTGGTCGACGAAGCACCAGGCGCCCACCATCCGGCGCTGTCGTTGCGGCAGCAGCCGCCGTACGGTGGTGTAGCGCCCCAGCGGTACGTCATGGCCGGCCAAGAGGACACTCGTGGCCTCAGGTGCGGGCGCACCAGCGAGGCGAGTCTGACCTGGCATCGGCTGTCCACCGTTCATCGCCCGACTCTACGTCGCGACGTCAGGCGAGCATTCCTGGCACCGTCATCTGGCCGATTTCCAACCCCGCCGACGCGCCACGGCCTCGCCGAGCATCTGCTCGATCTGGTCCACCCCGGCCCGCATCGACATGCGCTGTAGGTAGCTCTCCCGGGCCCGGTGCGACATCTCGGCCCGCGCCTCCGCCGGGATCACCGCGGCCAACGCGAACCGGTCGGCCAACGCCTGCCAGTCCTCTGGCGGACAGGACAGTCCGACCCGGGCCCGCTCCACCAGGTCGGCGGTGTCCCCACCAGCGGACACGACCACGGGCGACCCGCACGAGAGCGCGGCCTGAAGTTTCGCCGGTACGGTGCCCCGCAGCGCGGGTAGGTCCCGCAACAGGACAAGCTGATACTCGGCGGCACCGTACAGTTGCGCCATCTCCTCCGGCGGGCGCGGTCCGATGAACCGCACGTTCCCGACACCGAGTTCGGCGGTGAGTTCACGCGCCCGGTGCTCCTCGCTGCCCGAGCCGACCAACACCAGGTCGAGCTGCCCGTCGACCTGGGCCGCTGCCCGTACTGCCGTCTCGACGCGCTGGAACGGTCCCATGTTGCCGGCGTGCATCACCGTGCACCGGCCTCGGTGCCCAATCGCCTTCCGGGCCGCCGGGCTCGCCGGCGTGGGTCGGAAGACCCGCTCGTCGGTCCAGTTGAGCACCACCTGGACCTTCGCCTCGTCCGCTCCCCGGGACATCACCAGCTCCCGCATGGACGGAGCGATCACCGCGATGCCGCTGGCCGCCTGGTAGATCCGGCGTACCGTACTCGCGAGGCTGCGGTAGAGCAGCCGGTCGGCGGTACCGAGGTCAGGTTCCACCGGCCCGGTCGCGGCCTCCGGCCACAACTCCTGCACGTGCAGCACGGTGGGAATCTGACGCAACAACCGGAGCAGCCCGGCAGCGGCGAAGGTGGTGGCCGGAGGATGGTAGACGTAGAGCACGTCGACCCCGGCCAGGTAACGCGGGGCCACCAAGGCCACACTGCCGGCAAATGACAGGTAACTGGCCATCATGCGGGTCGCCGACGCGTCGTGACCGGGATAGCGCGGCACCCGCCGTACGGTGAGTCGCTCACTGGTGGTCTGGTGCTTCCACCGTTGCCGCCAGCCGGGATAGAGCTGGCCACCCGGATAGTCGGGAAATCCGGTCAGGACTCGGACCTCGTGTCCACGAGCGGCGAGTTCCTCGGCGAGACTGCCCGGGATGAACGCCGGCTCCGGCGGAAACAGGTACGACAGGATGCCGATCTTCATCTGGCCACCACCAGACATCCGGTGGCGGTGGCCGGGATCATCGCGGAATCCGGGTGAGTTCCTGGGTCGGCTCGTCGACCATCCGCGCGGGCAGCCCGTCCATCTGGCCCCGGGGCGGCTCCGACTTGAGACCCGTCCCCTGTGCGGCGTGGCTACTCGACCGACTCGACCGGTTGCTCCCCTGGACCGAGCGTGTGGTCGGGCCGGTCACCCGGTACGCCTCGTACTGGTATGCCTCCGACGGTGGAACCTTCGCCATGTTGAGTACGCAGCCGAGTAGTCGGGCAGCCACCGAGGAGAGCGCCTGTGTCGCGGCCGTGACCTGCGCCCTCGACGTCTTGCCGGCCCGGGTGACGAGCAGGGCACCGTCGGCCTGTACCGCGACCACCACCCCGTCGGTGACCGCCAGCAGCGGCGCGGTGTCGATGATGACGATGTCCGCGGAGTCCCGCAGCGAGAGCAGCAGGTCCGCCATGCCCTTGGAGCCGAGCAGCTCACTCGGGTTCGGGGGGATGGAACCGGCGGGCAGCACCAGCAGTGACCGGTCCCCCCACGGACGTACGGCGTCATTGATCTCCGCCTCACCGATCAGCACATCGGTCAGTCCGACCCCGGTGGGCATGCCGAGGTAGCTGGCCACCCGCGGCCGGCGCAGGTCGGCATCGATCAGTAGGACCCGCCAGCCCGCTTCGGCGAGCACGATGGCCAGGTTGCAGGCCATGGTGGACTTGCCCTCGCCCTGCACGGCGCTGGTCACCGCGATCACCCCGGCCGGCTCCTGCACATCGACGAAGCGGAGGTTGGTGCGCAGCTTGCGCAGGGCTTCGGCGCGAGCCGAAGTGGCTGCGCTCTTCACGATCAGCGGGCTCAGCTTGGCGCTCTGGTCGAACGGCACCTGCCCGAGCAGGGGGCTGGTGGTGACCCGGTGCAGCGTCTCGCCGTCGTGGATGGTGCTGTCCGCCCGACCCCGCAGTACCGAAAGGCCAACGCCCAGCACCAGACCGATCAGCCCGGCGAGCAGGAAGGTACGCGTCGGTTTCGGGGAGACTGGATCGGGGTCAACCCGGGGACCACTGACCACTTCGAGCTTCACGGGTGGGTTGTCGTCGCCGGGCGGCGTCTCGATCCGCTGTACCAGTGGGACGAAGCTCGTGGCCACCGCCTCCGCCAGGCGCAACGCCCGAGCCTTGTCGGTGTCCGTGACCGTTGCGGTAAGCAGCACGGTGTCCATCTGGACATTGGCGGAGACCCGGGACTGCACCTCCGCGGTGGTGAGCCCGACCGCCTGGTTCGCCGCGATGTCCTGCGCCAGTCGGTCGCTGGTGAGCAGGTCGACGTACGACTTCACTCGTTGCTGGAGGAAGAGACCGCCCTGGTACGCGTCACCCACCCCTCGGCTCGGCGTCGTGACGAAGAACGTCACCGAGGCGGTGTACTGGGGTTCGGCCCGCACGGTGAGGAACCCGGCGACACCGAGAGCGACCATGACCGTCGCGAGTACGACCCACCATCGTTGGCGCACCACGCGCAAGTGGTCATGCAGGTCCATCGGGTCAGACCTCCCGTCTCAGGTGTTGATTAGCTAAACGACGTAAAGAGTGGCGATACTGCGAAAAGTGGGGAATCCGAAAAATTCCCATTCAACGCATGATGCGCCTAACTGAATGTAAAGGATGAGGAGCCACGAGTAGTCGCGTTCTCCCCAACAAGCCCCGATACCGGGCGATATCCGGGCGCGGAGCAGCCGGGCCGACGTTGTTGTTAAAATGATCAACGGTGTGCCGGGAAGTCTGGTCGGCGAAGAAGGATCCATAGGACCAAGGACCCCGAGGTGCGCCCGTGGCGAACAACCGCCCGCCTGCCCGCAAGAAGCCGGGCATCACCCACCGTCTCTTTCAGCGTTCGAGCTGGCCAGAGGCCAAGCTCGTCGCGGACATCCTGCGCACCGAGACGGTCGGCGGTGGGCTACTCCTGCTGGGCGCGGTCGTCGCCCTCGTCTGGGCAAACTCCCCCTGGTCGGCTGCCTATCTCAACCTGAGTCAGTTGGTCCCGTGGCCCGGCGGAAGTCCGCTACACCTGGACCTGAGCCTGGCCGAGTGGGCCGCCGACGGCCTACTGGCGATCTTCTTCTTCGTGGTCGGCCTGGAACTCAAACGGGAGTTCGTGGCGGGAGACCTCCGCAATCCGCGGCGAGCAGCGCTCCCGGTCGTCGCCGCGCTCGGGGGCATGCTCCTGCCCGCCCTGATCTATGTCGGGATCAACCTGGCCACCGACACCGGCGCACCGCGTGGCTGGGCCATCCCCACCGCCACCGACATCGCCTTCGCGCTCGCCGTACTCGCCGTGATCAGCTCCCACCTGCCCAGCGGGCTGCGCGCCTTCCTGCTCACCCTGGCCGTGGTGGACGACCTCTTCGCGATCACGATCATCGCGCTGTTCTACACCGACCACCTCAGCCTGCTCCCGCTACTCGGATCACTGGTTCCGATCGCGATCTTCACGCTGCTGGTGCAGCGCGGCCGGACCTGGTGGTGGGCCCTCATCCCGCTGGGCATAGCTGCCTGGGTGCTGATGCACGCCTCCGGCGTACACGCCACGGTCGCCGGGGTCCTGCTCGGCTTCGCCGTACCGGTGCTACGGCGCGACCGGCACGGGCACGGCCTGGCCGAACGGTTCGAGCACCGATGGCGGCCGATCTCCGCCGGGCTGGCCGTACCGGTCTTCGCGTTCTTCGCTGCCGGTGTCTCCCTGCGAGGTGGCGACCTCTCGGCGCTGGTCACCGACCCGGTGGTGATCGGCATCGCGGCGGGGCTGGTCTTCGGCAAGTGCATCGGCATCTTCGGTTCCACCTACCTGCTGTCCAGGTTCACCCACGCCGAGCTCGACGAGGGCATCACCTGGTCCGACCTGCTGGGCGTCGCCCTGCTGGCCGGCATCGGCTTCACCGTCTCGTTGCTGATCGGCGAGTTGGCGTTCGGCGCGGGCAGTGAACGCGACGAGCACGTCAAGACCGCCGTCCTGGCCGGCTCACTGACCTCGGCACTGCTCGCCTCGATCGTCCTGGTCCGACGCAACGCCGTCTACCGGCGGATACACGAGCAGGAGACCCGGGACGACGACGGTGACGGAGTGCCGGACATCTACCAGCAACACCCCGCCCCGGAAGCCGACCGGTAGAACGTTCGGACTACCGGTCGTCGGGCTACACCCCGTCGACCCCGCTGAGCTGCTCGCCGAGGGCGGTCCGCCGGTACCGCAGCCGGCGGCCGACGCGCTCGCCGACCACCAGGCCCGCGTCGCGCAGCGTGGTCAAATGGTGCGATGCGGTTGCCGGGGAGAGCTTCAGACTGGTGGCGACCTCGCCTGTACTGGCGGGCACAGCCAGCAGGGTGAGCACCCCCGCCCGGGTCGAACCAAGTAGCGCCGCCAACGCGGCCGAGGGCTCGGACAGTGCCCGTACGGCCGACGGCTCGGACGGTGCCGCCTGTGCCCAGAGCTGGCCGTATCCGCGGGGTGGATACCAGAGCGCACGACCCGCCGGCCCCGCGGTCATGGGGTAGACCCGCGGACCGGCGAATCCCGCCGGCAGCAGGGTCAGGGGCTGACCGTCCAGGCTCCAGTGCCCCGGCTTGCCGTTCGCCAACCGGAGCGCCGAGCCGTCCCAGTCCAGCTTCGGATGCAGGTCGGCGAGGAGCGCCTGTGGCCCTCGCTCGGCCGCCAACCGCGCGCGGCGTGCGATCTCGCCCTCGGCGGCTGCCCGCAACCGGGGCCAGACCGGGGCCACCGCCAACTCGAAGTACCGTCGGACCTGCCGGACCAACTCGGCGAGGCCACCCGCTGGATCGGTGCCGAAGCGGCGGATCTCCGGCGGCGCGGGATGACCGGCCCAGCCCGCCGCCACCTCGGCGGCGACCCGATCCAGCGGGGTCGCGGCCACCACCCGCAGTTCCTCGGCCAGGCTCGGCCGAGCGGTGGCCGGCACCGGGGTGAGGAAGTCCGGCACATAGCAGGTCGGGCCGGAGATCACCGCAAGGAAGGTACACAGGCCGGCTCCGGCGAGCAGCGGTCGTACCCGGCCTGACCAGGATCCGTACAGCCACGATTCCCGTGGGCGGTTCAACACGAACCCGCTGGTCACCACCTCGACCAACGGCGAGTGCGCGAGCCTGAGCCCGACCAGGTCGGCCGGCGCAAATTCGATCATGCTCACCCGAACATTCGAGCACGGTCGAACGGCTACCGGCCAGCCGGTACCGGTTCCTACCGTCACGCCCATGGAATACACCTACCTCGGCCGCACCGGCCTGACCGTGAGCCGCCTCTGCCTCGGCACCATGAACTTCGCCTGGCAGATCGACGAGGCGGCCAGCCACGCCATCCTCGACCGGGCGTTCGACGAGGGCATCAACTTCGTGGACACCGCCAACATGTACGGCAGCGAACGCGGCGACGGGATGAGCGAGCAGTTCATCGGCAGCTGGGGCGAGAAGACCGGCCGGCGGGACAGGATGGTCCTGGCGACCAAGGTCTATGCACCGATGACCGACTGGCCCAACGACGGCGGGCTCTCCGCCCGGCACATCGTTGCCGCCTGCGAGGCCTCGCTGCGCAGACTTCGGACCGACTGGATCGACCTTTACCAGATGCACCACGTGCAGCGGAACACGCCGTGGGAGGAGATCTGGCAGGCGATGGAGGTACTGGTCACCCAGGGCAAGGTCAGGTACGTCGGCTCGTCCAACTTCGCCGGCTGGCATCTGGCCCGCGCACAGGCCGCCGCCGATCGACGTAACTTCCTCGGCCTGGTCTCCGAGCAGTGCAAGTACAACCTGCTCACCCGCCATGTCGAACTGGAGGTGCTGCCGGCGGCAAATGAACTCGGGATCGGAATCCTGCCGTACTCGCCACTGCACTTCGGCGCGCTCTCCGGCGCCATCCGCAAGCAACGCGAGGGGGTTCCTGGCCGCAGCATGCTGCACGCCGCCGACCGGGTGGAACCGCACCGCGCGGCCCTGACGGCGTACGAGGAACTGTGCGCCGACTTGTCGGCGGAACCGACCTCCGTGGCACTCGCCTGGCTGCTGTCCCGCCCCGGGGTTACCGGTCCGATCGTCGGTCCCCGGACGGCCGACCAGTTGGATCTGGCCGTGGCGGCGCTGGACCTCGACCTGTCCGCCGAGACCCTGGCCCGCCTGGACGAGCTGTTCCCGCCGGTCGGCAACGGGGGCCCTGGCCCCGAAGCGTGGGCCTGGTAAGCCGGAGGGCTGGAGGGCTGGAGGCTGCGATGTAGCATCTATGCTACGAATCAGCCGACTTACATGACAGGCGAGGGGATCTATATGACCACCGGCATGCTGCCGGACACGCCTACCCGGGAAACCGAGCAACCGGAGAGGGACGCTGTGCTCGACGTCCGCGACCTACGGATGCGGTACGGCACGACGGACGTGCTCACCGGTGTCACGTTCTCCGCCCGGCGGGGCGAGGTGGTGGCGCTGCTGGGGCCGAACGGAGCCGGTAAGACCACGACGATCGAGATCCTGGAGGGCTTCCGGATCCGCTCGGCCGGACAGGTCTCGGTGCTCGGGGTCGATCCGGCTCAGGGCGACGAGCGCTGGCGGGCCCGGCTCGGCATCGTCCTGCAGTCCTGGCGCGACCACGGCAAGTGGCGAGTCCGCGAACTCCTCACACACCTGGGCCGTCACTACGTCGCCTATGCCACCGCGCAGGTTCCGCGCCCCTGGGACATCAAGGAACTCGTCGAAGCGGTCGGCCTCAGCGAGCATGCCGACAAGCGGGTCGGTCAGCTCTCCGGTGGGCAGCGACGCCGACTCGACGTAGCGATCGGCATCGTCGGCCGCCCGGAGGTGCTCTTCCTGGACGAGCCCACCGCCGGCTTCGACCCCGAGGCCCGACGCGAGTTCCACGACCTGGTGCACCGGCTGACCGACATCGAGGAAACCACGATCCTGCTCACCACCCATGATCTGGACGAGGCGGAGAAGCTGGCCGACCGAATCCTGATCCTGGCTGGTGGGTCGATAATCGCCGACGGGTCGGCCGACGCGCTGTCCCGCCGAGTGACCGCCAATGCCGAGGTGCGGTGGAGCCAGGACGGCGGACGGTTCGTCCACTCGACCTCCGACGCCACGGCCTTCGTCCGTGAACTGTTCCAACAGCACGGCACGGCCATCGCCGATCTTGAGGTACGCCGCTCCAGCCTGGAGGACATCTACATGACCCTGGTACGCGAGCACGAGGCTGGCCGCCGCGACGCGGCCGTACGCGCCTTCGGGGAGGCGGCCCGGTGAACCCGATGATCTCCGCTGCGCGAACAGGGCTGGTCCGGGGTGCAATCGAGCTCCGGCAGACCTTCACCAACGGCCAGGATCTGTGGGGCTACTTCTTTCCCACGGTGCTCATGCTGGGAGTGCTGGTCTTCCTGCACGACATCACGACGCCCGGCACCACCTTCTCCCTCGGTGCCCAATCCGTGCCCGGCACGATCGGCATAACCATCGCCTTCGGCGGGCTGGCCACCACGGCGGTGGCGCTCGTCACCGAACGCGAGGACGGCACCCTGCTACGCGCCAAGGCGACCCCCCACGGCATAACGAGCTACCTCGTCGGCAAGGTCGTACAGGTCTCCGGCATCACCGCCGTCTGCACCGCGCTGATCCTGGTGCCCAGCCTGTTCATGTTCGACGGCTTCGCCCTGGGCAGCGTCGGTACCTGGCTGACGCTGGCCTGGGTACTGACACTGGGGCTGGTCGCCACCATGCCGATCGGCGCTATCCTCGGCTCGCTGCTCTCCAGCCCGCGCAACTCCGGCCTGATCATGTTTCCGACCATCGGCCTCTTCGCCATCTCCGGCATCTTCTACCCGATCACCATCACGCCGGCGTGGCTACAGGGGATCGCACAGGTGTTTCCGATCTACTGGCTAGGGTTGGGTGCGCGATCCGCGCTACTCCCAGACGGCATGGCGGCTGCGGAGATCGGCGAGTCGTGGCGACACCTGGAGACCCTCGGCGTACTCGGGGCCTGGGCGGTCTTCGGGATGGTCGTGGCACCTGTCGTGCTGCGTCGGATGGCGCGCCGCGAGTCCGGATCCAGCGTCGCCGCCCGCCGGCAGAAGGCCATGCAACGCGCGGTGTGAAAGGCGAGGCGATGAGTGAGACGGTCTACAACCGCATCGCCGTGCTGCGCGCGGAGCGGGGAATATCCCGACGGCAACTCGCTGACGCCCTCGGGGTGCACTACCAGACGGTGGGCTACCTGGAGCGGGGCGAGTTCCGCCCCAGCCTGCACCTGGCACTGCGGATCGCGGCCTACTTCGAGGTGGCGGTCGAGGTGGTCTTCTCCATCGAACCGTTCCCCCGGATCGGCGCTACTTCCGCCCCCGCCACCAGCCGGCCGGCCTGACCTCGCGGGCGGATCGACGGGGCGATCCGCCGGGCCGTTCTGGTGCTGGGCAGCCCGGCGGCTGCCCAGCACCATCGCACAACGGCTCACAGTTGGGGCAGAGCCTCCACGATGAGCCAGACGCCGCAGATCGCGAAGAGGATCGCCGCGCCATACTTGATCGTCTTCTCGGGCAGCCGCTTGCCCAGCATCCGACCGACCAGGATGGCCAGGGCGTCGGCCGCCACCATGCCGATCGTCGAGCCCAGCCAGGTGCCGAACCATCCGTACTGGGTGGCCAGGGTGATGGTGGCCAGCATCGTCTTGTCTCCCAGTTCGGCAAGGAAGAACGCGACCGACACGAGAACGATGGCGGACTTGTCCGTTCGCTCGGCCTTGCGCTTCTCCTCGTCGGTCAGCGCGTCGCCACGCAGCGTCCAGGCACCAAACATCAGAAACGCCAATCCGGCGACCAGCGAGATCCAACCGGTGGGCAGCACCGCACCCAGCCCGACACCGATCGCCACCGACGCCAGGTGCACCACGGCCGTGGCAACGGTGATGCCGATCAACACCGGTATCGGCTTGAACCGGGTGGCGAAGGTCAACGCCATAAGTTGCGACTTGTCGCCCAGCTCGGCCACGAAAATGACACCGAAGCTCACCGCCAGAGCGACGAGAAATCCGTCCATGAAACCCTTCCCGGTCGGAGCCGGGTCAGGGCATGGGCGACCTCGACCCGGCTGTACAGCCTGAGTCGAAGGTCTCGCCCGCCCCACCTGGATGAGGCCGCGTGGCCGGATGCGGAACGCACCAGTATGTCGACCACGACATTGGGAGCTACTCCCCTTCGCGGCACCGAGACTAGCCGATACCGGTTCTGGCTGGTCCGCCGGGTGCGCCAGGTCACTGGCCAGGGTGCGGTTCCCCATCTGCGGTCCGCACGAGGAGGAAGCTACTGCCCATTCCGGTCAGACCGACGTGTTCGCTGATTGGACCGGCTCCGGTATATCCGCCACCCGACCAGACCCACCACGACGAGCCCGAGCACGGTAAGGGCAGCGAACCGCCCAAACGCCCCAGCAGCCAGGCCGTGAACCGGCTCATTCGGCCGGCGCTCGACTCGACCACATCTGCCCAGTCCAGCAGAGGTCATCGGTGGTAGCGGGAGAATCCCGCAACCGGGTGCCGATGGGCGTACCGGGTCACGCCCGCCTCGTCGGGACCACCTGGGCGAGGGTGACCAGGAACCGCTGCTCGTCGTCGGTCCAGGTGGCACAGACCGCGAAGTCGGCGGCGGCCAACTCGGCCTCGATACCGGCCGGGCGGAACTTGGCCGAGATCTCGGTCCGCAGCTCCTCCCCCTCAGCTAAGTCCACGGTCAGGTCGAGCGCGGCCACCCGTACCCGCTGGGCCTGGCGGGACCGCAGCCGCATCTCGATCCACTCGTGTTCGGCGTCCCAGACCGCGACGTGGTCGAACCCGTCCGGCTCGAAATCCGCCCCCAACTCCCGGTCGACCACCCGCAGGACGTTGCGGTTGAACTCGGCGGTCACCCCAGCCGCGTCGGCATACGCCGGCACCAGCACCGCCGGGTCCTTCACCAGGTCGGTACCGATCAGAAACCAGTCGCCGGGTTCCAGCGCCGTTCGCATGGACCGGAGGAATCCCGCCCGCTCGTCGGGGGTCAGGTTGCCGATCGTGCCACCGAGGAAGGCCACCATGCGGCGACCGCCGACGGGCAACCGATCGAGCTGCCGGGTGAAGTCGGCGACGATTCCCCGCACCCGCAGACCGGGATAGTCTGCCGCGATCTTCGCCGTCGACTGGCGTAACGCACTGACCGAAACGTCCAACGGTACGAATGTACCCAAACCGCCCGGTCGGGCGAACGCATCGAGCAGCAGTCGGGTCTTCTCCGAGGAGCCGGACCCCAACTCGATCAGGGTCTTCGCGTCGCTGAGCCGGGCGATGTCGTCGGCGTACGCGGCCAGGATGGCCCGCTCGGCGCGAGTCGGGTAGTACTCGGGCAGGCGGGTGATCTCCTCGAACAGTTCACTGCCCCGGGCGTCGTAGAACCACTTCGGCGGCAGCCACTTCGGCTGGGCGGTCAGCCCGATCCGGACGTCCTCGCGAAGCGCTCGGGCGAGGTCCTGCTCGGTCAGGTAGATCTCCAACGGCTCCGTGCTCACGCTGTCTCCTTCTCGGCTGGGCCGCGTCGGCGCGGCCCATGGAATGACGGCTACCCGTCCGGTTCACGGTTGTCGGTCGATGGGAAAGCTGGTCAGGTCGTCGGTGGTGGCGACGACGAGTCGCCGGTCCGGGACCGGTCGCCACCCGGGGTCGTCGTCGAGCGGCTCGGAGGAGAGCAGCACCGAACCGTCGCCGACGCGGACCGACAGCGCGTGACCGATCGTGCTGGCCACCGCCGTACGCCCGTCGGTGAGCAGCAGGTTCAGCCGGGAGTCGGGGGCGACGGCGGCGACCTGCCGAACCGTGGTGCCGACCGCCTCGGCCAGGGACGCACCGGCCCGGAGCCGGTGTCGGACGATCGCCCAGAGCACCGCCGCGTCGGTGGGCGCGTCGAGGGTCAACAGGTCCCGGATCGGCACCCCGGAAACGATCGGCACCATCGAGTCCGGCCAGCCGCGTACCACCCCGTTGAGGCTGAACAGCCACGGTCCGGCGGCGAAGGGTGCGGCGGCGGTCTCCATCACCGGCATGCCGACGGTGGCCGACCGGACCGCAGCGAGGACGGCCCTGGACGAGGTCGCCGCCGCCAGGGCCGGCAACGTCGAGTCCGTCCAGATCGGCTGGCCCCGGCGGTAGCGCAGCGGCTCCGGGCCGGGGCCGTACCAACCGATACCGAAGCCGTCGGCGTTGACCGTCCCGCCGCCGCGCATGTCCCGCGGCGCCCAGGACTGGTGGGCCAGTGAGTGCGGCGGGTCGAACAGCAGCGCAGCCAGGGGTAGCGGTGGCCCGAGATAGACCAGATGTCGGCACATCAGGCGACCACCGAAGGGCGTTCGGACATCACCGGTCGAGCTCGCCGGGCCGCGGGTCCCGGGCGCAACGGAACCCGCTGAAGATCTGCCGTCGGATCGGCAGGTCCCAGTTGCGGAAGGTGCCCCGGCAGGCTGCCCGGTCGGTGCCGAACGAGCCGCCACGCAACACCCGGTACGACTCGCCGAAGAACACCTCCGAGTACTCCCGGTACGGGAAGGCCGCGAACCCCGGATAGCCGTAGAACCCGGTGGAGGTCCATTCCCACACGTCGCCGATGAGCTGGTGCACGCCGAGCGGTGAGGCACCCGCCGGGTACGCACCCACCGGTGCCGGGGCGAGATGCCGTTGACCGAGGTTGGCGTGCTCCGGGGTGGGGTCCTCGTCTCCCCAGGGATAGCGGCGGGACCGCCCACTGGCCGGATCCCAGCGGGCCGCCTTCTCCCACTCAGCCTCGGTGGGCAGTCGTTTACCGGCCCACGCCGCGTACGCCTCGGCCTCGTAGTAACCGACGTGCACCACCGGCTCGTCGAGGACCAGTGGCGAGAACCGGCCGAACCGCAGATAGCCCCAGTCGGCACCGTCCCGCCGCCAGTGCATCGGCGTGCCCAGGTTGGCCGCACACCGGTAGTGCCAGCCTGGCTCGCTCCACCAGCGCTGCTCGGTATAGCCGCCGGCCGCCACGAAGGCCAGGTAGTCGGCGTTGGTCACCGGCACGGCGTCGATGAAGTACGCCGGCAGGTCGACTCGGTGTGCGGGGCGCTCGTTGTCCAGTGCCCAGGGGTCGGTCGAGGTGCCCATGGTGAACGGCCCGGCCGGCACCAGCACCTCCCCGGTGACCGACCCTGCCGAGGGTGGCGGAGGTGGTGCGGAGAGCACCGGTGGTCCGACCCGCAGTTGGTGGGTGGCGAGCATGGTCTCGTCGTGCTGTTGCTCGTGCTGGACGATCATGCCGAACGCGAACCCGTCGGCGACCAGTCGACGCTCGTCGAAACGTACGGTGTCCAGCAAGTCGAGCACCTTGTTCCGGACCGTCCCCAGGTAGGCGCGGGCTTCGTCCGGCCGGAGCAGGGGCAGCGACGGTCGGTCCCGACGGGGCTGCTTGAACGCGTCGTAGAGGTCGTCGATGTCCTGGCGTACCGGCTCCCGCCCTCCCACGTCGCGGACCAGCCACAACTCCTCCTGATTGCCGACGTGGGCGAGGTCCCACACCAGCGGTGACATGATCGGCGAGTGTTGGCGCATCAGGTCGGCGTCGTCGACCACCTCGGTGAGCAGGGCGCTGCGCCGACGGGTGCGGTCCAACTCGGCCACGATCCGGTCGCGTAGCTCAACTGGCGGGACGGTGCGGGCATTCTCCGGGACGGCCAGTGCCGCAACGGGCGCATTCTCCGGGGCGGCCTCCGGTGGGGTCGAGGTCACGGCGCTCCCCTCTCCGCGGCGATGAGACGCCGCTGCACGATCTCGGTGATTCGCTGGCGGGTGCTGGGCGGTAGGTCGGTACGGTCCAGGGCACGGCACGCCACGTCGAGCACGGTGGCCGCGGCCCGGAACAGGTCCGGGTCGGCCAAGCCGTACCGGGCGGCTCGGCCCCACTGGTCGACGACCGGCTCGCAGGCCTCCCGGGCCAGTCCGGCCGCCGAGTCGTCGGCGAGCAGGGCGGCGAGCACCGCTACCGGGGCGATCCACTCTCCCGCCGGTTGGCTGTCCAGATAACGGACCTCCAGATAGCCGCGCGGCCGTACCGGTGGAAACAAGGTGCTGAGGTGATAGTCCAGGTCGTCGGTGGTGGGCGGCTGCGGCAACGCCCCGTTGATCCAGTCCTGGAAGGTGACTCCCGGTGGAGCGGCCCAGTTGGTGTCGTCGGTCCGCCGTACGCAGAGCAGTGGCGCGGCCAGCGCATAGGCCGACCAGGCCCGAATCGGGTCGGACTGGTCGATGGTTCGGGTCCACGCCGCCCGGGTCCACCCGGGGTCGATCCGCTGCCAGGCCGCCATCCGAGCGGAGGCCCATCCGGTGTCCCGGCCGGCGTGCCGGCCGGCGGTGGCGAAGGCGGCGAGCAGCGGTGGCCCGTACGCGTGCAGTGCCTGCCAGCGCGCGGCGACCTGCGTTGGCTGGCCGGCATCGATGCAGATCTGGAGACCGGCGGTGCTGTACATCATCGCCCGACCAGCCGGCCCCCGCCGGTCGAAGGCACAGCGCATGGCCCGGTAGCGAGGGGTGTCGAGTGCGGCGCGGGGTGGCCGGTACGGGTCGATGCCAGTGCGGCCCAGGACGAGGCCGGCTGCGTCGAGCAGGCCGGTCAGGTAGTCGATGTCCGCGCTGGTGGTCTCGTGTAGTGCGGCGAGCCGGTGATGGGGGATGGTGGAGATCTCCACCTGGCCGCCGGGTTCGACGGTGACCGTGCCGAGCTGCGGCAGCGGTGTGCTGGTGCTGTCGGGATCGAGGGTGGTGGGGGCGTGCGGCCCGAGGGCGGCACGCAGTCGGACCGGGTCGACCGGCTGGGTCGGATCGATCGCGTCGTGGACGGTCCATTCCAGTTCCACGCCGACCAGCCGCGGTGGCCCGGTCTTGAAGCAGATCTTCGCCAGGTATCCCTCGGCTTCACCGACCTCCCGCAGCACCGTGGCGCAGGCCAACTCCTGTCTCGTCGTCACTGGTCAGACTCCCTCCGGCCCGGTGGTTCCTGCCATACCCAGATCACGACGGAACAGTCACCGCAGCAATCAGAGACAGGCGATCAGAGACATCAACAATCTCCAATCTATACCGAACCAGAGGCATCCTGGCCACACAGGGCGACCACCTCGTCGGCGCACCCCCAGGAGAGCGTGACACCGGCCCCACCATGGCCGTAGCTGTGCACCAACCGTCCGCCGCCCGGTAATCCGACCGGGTCCACCTCGACCCGCGCCCCGCCGTGCCGGCCCGGCCGCAGACCGACCAGTCCTCCGGTCACTCTGGCCTCGGCCAGCTCCGGCACCAGGGCCACACACCGCTTCAGGATGGCCTGACCGGTGGCCTCGTCCACCACCGTGCTCCCGTTACCTGGCTCGAAGGTGCCACCGAGTACGACATCCCGACGGCGCGGATGCACGTAGCTCATCCCGGCCGGGTTCTCCTCGTCGCGTACCGAGACGTGCAGTCCGGGGTTGCTGACCAGGACGATCTGTCCGCGTACCGGGTGGACGCGGTCGTCCCTGGCCAGGGCACCGGCGGCCAACCCGGTGGCGTTGACGACGACCGGAGCGAGCCCGGCCAGGTCGGCCAGCCGATCGACCCGGCGCCGCAATACCACCCCGCCGCCCGCCAGCACCTGCGCGACCAACCAGTCGAGATAGGGCCCCATCTCCATCGTCGGAGCAGTGAACCGCCACTCGCCCAGATAACCGGCCGGCACCTCGTCGGCCGCCACCGTACGGAAGTCCGGCAGCGCATCCGCCCACCACGGCGTGCCCTCGTCCGGGGTACGCCGCAACATCCGGGTCGGGCGCAGCACCACGCCGGGCACCCCGCGCCCCGCCTGCTCGGTCAACTCCTCGACGGTACGCCGCCCCCACTCCAGCACCCGGGAATCCTCCGCCGTACGGGTGGGGTACCAGACCGCGGCAGCCACCCGGGACACCGTCTGGGCCGGATCGTCGGCGGTCACCACCGCCACCCGGGCGCCACTGCGCTGAAGCCGGATCGCGCAGGTCAGACCCACCACGCCGGCTCCGACAACCACTACGTCAACCATGCCCCAAGCCAACCGGCCCGACACTGGAGGCGTCCAAGACAAGTCCCTTACCGAACCATAAGCGGCTCTTATAGTTAATCGATGGAGCTGCGCCGGCTGCGCTACCTCGCCGTACTGGCCGAGGAGTTGCACTTCACCCGGGCCGCCGCGCGCCTGCATATCGCCCAACCCGCGCTCAGCCAGCAGATTCGCGCGCTCGAACGGGAACTGGGTGCCCGACTGATCGAACGCGGCCGGGGCGCGTGCCGCCTGACCCCGGTCGGCGTCGTGGTCGCCGCCGAGGCGACCGCGCTGCTGGCCCAGACAGCTCAGGCGCGGGAACGCATCGCGGCGGCAGTGCGCGGCCAGGGCGAACGGATCCGGCTCGCCTACACCCGATCGGCCCGGGGCGGACGGGTCGACGCCCTGGTGGCCCGGTTCCGGGCCGACAATCCGGACGTCGAGGTGGTGCCGGAGACCGGATGGACCGCACCGAACGTCGCCGGACTGCTCGCCGGCCGCTACGACGCCGCGTTCGTCCGCCCGCCGGTTGACGAGGCGCAGCTGCGGTGCCGGCTCGTCGACACCGAGGAACTGCTGTTGGCCGTCCCCGCCGACCATCCCCTGGCCCGACGCCGACGCATCCCCCGCGAGCTGGTCATGGGTGAGCCGGCGGTGATGTGGCCCCGGGAGAACGGCCCCGGCATGTACGACCGCATCGTCCAGCAGATCTGGCCGCACGGCGGCTTCCACCTGGTGCGCCACGAGCCGGACGACGAACAACTGCTCCGGGCCGTCTCCACCGGTGCCGTGCTGGCCGCCGTACCGGCCGGCCGGGCGCGCGCCCTGCGGGTGCCCGGGGTGCGCCTACGGCACTTCACCGCACCGGTCCCCACCGTTGACATCGCCCTCGCCTACCACATACGGACCGTCACGCCGGCCGTACGACGCCTGCTCGCCGCACTGGACAGCGCACCGGCCTGATCCAGGCGCGGGCGATCCGAGCAGCCGCTTGCATACCGCTCGGCCCTTGACATGGACCCCCACGAATTTATCCACTTGTGTCACTCCGCACCGACCAGACGGGCCCACGCCGGGTGGCACGCCGCCACCTCGATGCTCGGTCCCGCCGAGAGAACCGGAGGCACGCGATGGCAACGTGGCCCACGACACCGCGACCCGCTGACCCCGTACGCCTGCGTCGCCGCGCGCTGCTCGCCCTCGGCCTCGGTGCCGGCGCCGCGCCCCTCCTGGCGGCCTGTGGCGGGGCCTCGACCAGCGGCGGCGACGGTGGCGCGGACACGGTCGACTTTCTCTCCACCCAGTTCACTCCGGTCGAGGAGCGACAGCGATTCGAGCGGATCCTCGCCGAGCGGATCACCGCCGCACCGGTGGCGTACAACCCGGTCGAGCCGGGCGTCTTCGCCTCGACGCTGACCTCCCAGGTGGCCGCCGGACGAGTACAGGTCGACCTGGTCGGTGGCCTGCACGGCGACCTCGCCCCGCACGCGGACCGCTTCGAGCACCTCGACGATCTCGCCGAGAAACTGGCCGATCGGGGATTCCCCGCCGAGATCGCGGCGCTGGGCCGGCTCAACGGCTCGAACGCCAGCTACCTGCCCTGGATGCAGGCGTCATACGTGCTCGCGGTCCACAAACGCGCACTGGAGTGGTTGCCCAGCGGGGCGGATGTGCAGAACCTGACCTACGACCAACTGCTCGACTGGGCCGGCGCGGCCCGACGAGGCAACGGTGGCAAGCCGGTACTCGGCCTGCCGTGCGGGCCGAAGGGCCTCTACCACCGGTTCTTCCAGGGCTACCTGCTGCCCAGCTTCACCGGCGGGCAGATCAGCACGTTCCGCAGTGCGGCGGCAGTGCAGGCCTGGCAGTACCTCAAGGAGTTGTGGGCCCAGACCACCCCCGCGTCGACCAACTTCGACCAGATGCAGGAGCCGCTACAACGTGGCGAGGTGCTCATCGCCTGGGACCATGTCGCCCGGCTGGTCAACGCACCCACCGCCAAGCCGGACGACTGGGTGATGGCTCCCGCGCCACGCGGCCCGAAGGGACTGGGCTATCTGCTCGTCGTCGCCGGGCTGGCGATCCCCCGGGGCGCGCCAGCGGCCGACCGGGCCCGCGAGGTCATCACCGGGCTGACCACCCGCGATGTGCAGCTCGACGTGTTGCGCCAGAACGCCTTCTTCCCGGCCATCAACACCCCGATCCCACCGGAGCTACCGGCCGCCGTCGCGATGGCGGCCGAGGCGGTACGCCGCCAGCAGAGTGCCGCCGGGGCGATCCTCGCCCTGCCCCCGGTCGGACTGGGCAATCGCGACGGCGAGGTGTCCCAGATCTTCAAGAACTGCTTCAAGGAGATCTGCCTGGACGGCCGACCGGCGCAAACGGTCCTCGACGCCCAGGCGCGGCAACTCGATGCCATCCTCGCCGAGTTGAAGGTGCCCTGCTGGCGGCCCGATCCGGTCGCGGCCGGGCAGCCCTGTCGGGTGGGATAGCCCATGCCGACACCGACGGCATCCCCGACGACGGCACCGGACCGGACCCGCCGCGCCCATCGGGTACGCCGAGCGCACCGGCTACCGGTGCCCCTGCTGCTCGTGGCGCCGTCCGTGGTGTTCCTCGCCGCCCTGTTCCTCTGGCCGCTGGCCGTCGGCGTACTTCAGGCGTTGCGTGCCGACGACGGGTTCACCCTCGATCATGTACGCCGGATGCTGGCCGATCCGTACTTCTGGCCGGCGGCCCGGAACACGGCGCTGCTGATCGTCGTACTCATCCCGTTCCAGTTCGCTTTCGCGCTGGCCATGGCGTTACTGCTGCGCGGCCGTCCCCGGCTGTCCGGGTTCTACTTCTACGTCTGGTGCGTCCCGCTGGCAATCAGTGACCTGGCCGCCGGACTGGTCTGGCTCGCGATCTTCACCGACCGGGGCTACCTCAATTCGTTCCTGGTCCACCTCGGCCTCGGCGAGGGCCACTCCTGGCTCTCCTATCAGAATCCGACGACGATGTTCGTCGCGGTGCTGCTCGCCGAGCTGTGGCGGGCGACCTCCCTGGTACTGGTCATTGTCGTCGCCGGGCTACAGAACATCCCACGCGACTACGACGAGGCGGCGGCGGTCTTCGGGGCGACCTACTGGCAACGGCTGCGGCACGTTCTACTCCCCCAGTTGCGGCCCAGCCTCCAGGTGGCACTGATCCTGCGGACCATCCTCGGGTTGCAGACCTTCGCCGTCGCTCAGGCGCTGACCGGCCGCAACTTCCCGTTGTTGGTCGGCGAGACCTACCAGTGGCACGTCACGCTCCAGAACGAGCACGTCGCCGCCGCGATCGCGTTGGTGCTGCTGGTGTTCTCCATCGGCACCGCAATGGTCTACCTGCGGGTGCTGCGTGACCCGAGCCAGGGGAGGTCGCGATGATCCCCCGGCGGCGGTGGCGGACGACCCGGCGTACCGCGCTGGTGCAGGTGGCCTGCGTCGCCGTGACCCTCTTCATGGGCGTACCGCTCTACCTGATCGCGCTCGCCGCTCTCTCCGGTCGGGAGTCACTGGACCGGTTCCCCCTGCCCCTGCTGCCGACCGGAGTCTCGGTCGACACGATGACGAACTTCCTCACCTCCACCGGGGTGCTGCCCGCGTTCCGCAACTCGGTCGAGATCGGCCTGATCAGCCTGGCGCTGTCCCTGCTGCTCGGTGTCCCGGCCGGCTACGCCGTCGCCCGCTTCGCGTTCCGCGGACGCGACCCCTACCAACTGTTCCTGCTACTGGTCCGGGCTCTGCCGATCGTGGTGCTCGCCGTCCCCCTGGCCCGGGTCTTCCTCAGCACCGGCCTGTACGACACGACGTACGCAGTCGCGCTCGTGCACACCGCACTCGCCCTACCGACCACCGTACTCATCACGTCGGCCGTCTTCGTCTCGGTGCCGGTCGAACACGAGGAGGCGGCGATGGTCTTCGGTGCCACCGCGCCCCGCGCCTTCGCCCGGGTCGTACTGCCCCAGGCCCTGCCGGGCATCGCCGCCGCCGCCATCTTCACCTTCGTCACCTCGTGGAACGAGGTGTTCGGTGCCGCCGTGCTCACCCTCAACCGGCGTAGCCTGCCCGCCCAGGTACTCGCCACGCTCTCCGACTCGCCGCTCGCCTATCGGTTCGCGGGTGGATTCGCGCTGGTCGTACCGGCACTGGTCTTCATCGCCCTGATGCGGCGTTACCTGTTGAACATGTGGGGCAGCACGATCCGCTGACCCGGGTCGGCCGCGCCAGCCGGATCACTTCGGCAGTTCGTCACGCAGGTAGTCGACCTCTCGTTGCAGTCGGTCAACAGCGGCCCGATCGTTGAGGAAGGTGGTGACACCCGCCAGGAAGGCCACCCCGATCAGCACCGCCAGGATGCTGAGCACCAGCCCGCCGAGCGCGACTCCCCGACCGGTCACCCCGGGCCGTCGGGCCATCTTCATCCCGATCACCGCCAGGACGATCCCGATGATGCCGAGGATGAGCCCGAGCGTCGAGAGGATGACAGTGAGCGCACTGAGCAGGCCTGCTACACCGAACACCAGGGCGAAGGTGGCGGCGGCGCTGGTCTTGGCATGGGTGGCGTGGCCGTGTGTACCTCGGCCATGCGCAGCCGTGGTGCCACCAACCGGATGGTCAGGAGTCGTCATGATCTTCCCTTTCGAATTCGGTACCCGCCGGTCGGCTCGGTCGAGCACGACCTACTGCCGTCTGATGTCCTCGCCGGCCGAGCGGGCCTGCCCCTGAAGGTTCTGGGCCGCGCCTCGACTCTCTTCCCGTACCGCGGACGCTCCGCCGGCCGCCTTCGACTTCACGGCCTCGGTCGCGTGCTGCACCGGCTCCCGCAGGTTGTCCCGCACCTGCTGCGCGGCACCGCTGGCCTGCTGCTTCAACTCATCGGAGTGTTCCATCGCGGTCCGCTTGGCCTGCCCGGCGAGTTGCTGCTCCGACCGACTCGCCGGGATCAACGCGGCGGCGAGCAGCCCCACCCCGAAGGCGATCAGGCCGGCGGCCAGTGGGCTTCCCTCGGTCTGTTCCATGGACATGTGCGGCACCGACTTCGCCCGGTCCCGTACCGATGAGGCGGTCTCCGCGGCCCGGTGCGTTGCCGCCGACGCCTTACCGCCGCCGGCCTGGCCGGCGTGACTGGCCGTACCCATGATTCTCTCTCGGGCCCGGTCCAGGGCCCCTCGGGCTTGGCCCATCCGGTCGTTGGCCATCCGTCGGGGGTTGACCCGGTCGGTCAAAGCGTCGACGTCGCTGCTCAACTCATCACGGGTGTGCTCGATGTCCCGGCGGATCCGGTCGGGATTGGCTGACATGGCAACTCTCCTTTGCCTCGGCTCGGCTCACCGGCCCCGCAGGGCGGTCGGCATCTCCCGGACGGTTTCCTTCGTTCGTTGCAGGCCCCGGACCTCCTTCATCCGCTTGCGGGCCATGGCGAAGAGGATCGCCGCGACGACCGCCCAGATCACCGCCACGATCAGTGCCGCCCAGCCTGTGGGTATCGCCGCGGCCAGCGCCCACCAGACCGCGTACGACAGGAACAGCAGCACCATGAAACCGGCCAGGGCGACCCCGCCGAACATCCCGCCGGCCTTGCCGGCCGACCGGGCATCCTGGCGTAACTCCGCCTTGGCCAACTCCACCTCCTGCCGCACCAGGGTGGAGACATCCCGGGTCACCTCGCCGAGCAGCTCGCCGAGGGAAAGTTGCGACCTGTCTTGTCCCGGTTCCACGACCGGGCGGGCCGGATCGCTCACCTCGGCACCTCCGTACCCGGCGTGGTCGGGTACGGCCCGCCTCCGACGGCAGCGCCCGGACCAGCGGCAGCAGCACCCCGGTCAGCGGCAGCACTCGGACCGGAGCTGCCGTCGCCTGCCCCGGACATGTTCCGGGTCAGCCGCCCCACCAGCGCCCCGGCCACCGCCGCTACCGCCAGAAAGGTGCCCGGATGCCGGCGCGCGTAGTGGCGTACCTCCTCCACCACCGCGCCCGGTTCCCGCTCCGCCAGCCAGCCGGCGGCCTGGTTGGCGGAGTGCGAGGCCCGGCGGACCATCTCGGTGGCCACCCCCGGCTGGTCGCTACGGCTCGCCATCGCCGCCAACTCGTGGCCAAGCCCGCGCAGTCCTTCGACGACGCGATTCTGCTGGGTCTGTGCCTGCTCGCGCAGTTGCGCGGAGGCTTCACCCATCAGGTCCCGGGCCTGTTGGCCGGCCTCGCCCGCCACCTCCCGGGCCTGCCCGGCGGCGTGATGCGCCACCTCGCCGCCCGCGTGGGTCGCTTCGTGACCGACCTGCGTCGCCTGGTTACGGACCTGCTGGGCCTTGCCAGCCGCCACACCCTGCGGTGAACCGGCCTGCTTGCCTGCTGCCATCTGGTCTTTCCCCCTTCGGCGTCACCTCGACCCGGTATCGTTCGGCACCACCCTGCCGATACCGGATGGGTGAATGCCGCAAGCGCCTACCCGAGCGGTCCCCGAATACACCCCGCCCGTAGTTCTGTCAGCTGCGCGCACTGGTGCATCGATGCCGATCAGGGCAACATGTGGGATGTCCCGACCACCGACGCACAGGGGGGACGAGTTGGCCGAGATCGTGTTGCACGACCTGGTGAAGACCTATCCGGGTACGAAGACCCGGGCCAGCGACGACATCAGCCTGCGGGTGGCCGACGGGGAGTTCCTCGTGCTGGTCGGCCCGAGTGGCTGCGGTAAGACCACCCTGCTACGCCTGATCGCTGGGCTGGAATCGCCGGACGCCGGCACCGTCCACATCGACGGACGGGACGTCACCGACCTGCCCGCCCGACAGCGCAACCTGTCCATGGTCTTCCAGTCCTATGCGATCTTTCCGCACCTGCGGGTACGGCAGAACATCGGTTTCGGGTTGGCCATGCGTAAGACTCCCAAACCGGAGATCGACCGCCGAGTGGCCGAGGCCGCCGAACTGCTCGACCTCACCGACTTCCTCGACCGATATCCCGCCCAGCTCTCCGGCGGGCAGCGCCAGCGCGTCGCCGTCGCCCGGGCCATCGTCGTCGACGCCGGGGTGCTGCTGATGGACGAGCCCCTGTCCAACTTGGACGCCTTACTGCGGATGCAGTTCCGCACCGAACTGAAACGGCTCGTCGGGAAACTCGGCACCACCATCATCTACGTCACCCACGACCAGGCCGAGGCGCTGTCGCTCGGCGACCGGGTCGCGGTCATGCGGCAGGGCCGCATCGCGCAACTCGGACCGCCGCTGGAGGTCTATGACGCGCCGGCCGACGAGTTCGTCGGCGGGTTCCTCGGCGCCCCGCCGATGAACTTCCTGACCGCCCGGGTTGAGCGAAGCGCCGGACGATTCGGACTGCACCTCGCCGACCGGATGATCCCCCTGCCCCACCTGCACAGGTACGACGGCGACTCGGTCACCATCGGCATCCGAGCGGAGAACATGGCGGTCCACGACGTCGACGCATCCGAGCGGCTGCCCGCGCAGGTAGAGGTGGTCGAGCCGACCGGAGCGGCGATCCTACTCACCGTCGACCTGGCCGGACGATCGGTGAAGGTGCAGACACCCACCACGACGACCGCCAGCGTCGGGCAGACGGTGTTCCTGTCCCTCGACCCCGGCCGGATCCGCCTCTACAACCCCGCCACCTCAGTCGCGATCCCGACCATCGAACCGGCCGCATGACGAATCAGCGGACTGGGTACGGTTACCGCCGTGTTGTGCTCGGGAGTCGTACTCAGCGACCGCTACCGTCTTGACGAACGCCTCGCCACCGGCGGGATGGGCGATGTGTGGCGTGCGACCGATCTGTTACTAGACCGTGAGGTCGCGGTAAAGATCCTGCTCCCGAGCCTGTTGACCGACCCGACCTTCATCGCCCGGTTCCGCGCCGAGGCGAAGATGATGGCTGCTCTGCACCACCCGGGGATCGTCCGGGTGTACGACGTCGGCGAGGACCCGAACGCGCCGGGTGGCAGCGCCGACTACCTGGTCATGGAGTACGTCCACGGCGAACCGCTCAACCGCCGGATCGAGGCGGCCGGCCAACTCGACGTGCCGCAGACCCTTTCCGTACTGGCCCAGGCTGCGGACGCGCTGCACGCCGCGCACGAGAAGGGAATCGTCCACCGTGACGTGAAGCCCAGCAACCTGCTGGTCCAGCCGAACGGGTCGGTGGTCCTGGTCGACTTCGGGGTGGCCAGGTCATCCTCTGTGACCAGCATCACGAGCGCGAACGGCATCCCGGGCACCGCCCTGTACATGGCTCCCGAGCAGGCTTCCGGTCGGCCGGTATCCGCCGCCACCGACATCTACGCGCTGGGCGCGGTGGCGTACTGCTGCCTCGCCGGCGCGCCTCCGTTCACCGGAGACACCCCACTCGAGGTCGCGGTACGACACCTGGACGAGATGCCTCCGCCGCTGCCTGCCGAGGTGCCCGCCCCGGTCGCCGAGTTAATCATGCGGGCGTTGGCAAAGGATCCCGCCGAGCGGTATCCCACCGCCGCCGCCTTCGCCGCCGCCGCGCGAGCCCTTTCCGGCGAAGAGTTGACGACCACCACCGGTGCCGGCGGGTTTTCCCCAATCGCCGCCGGTATGGGCGCGAAGTCGGGACCGGACACGCTGACCGAACTGCCGGTGGTCGCCGCCCCGCCGCCGCGTACCCGCTCCCGTCGGGCGACGCTGCTCAGCGTCGCGGGCGCGGTAGTGCTCGGGCTGGCCGGTCTGACCGCCGCGTTGGGACTGGGCCGCGACACCGGAGGATCCCCCGCCGACCAGAACTCACCGTCCGCGCCGGCCGTCTCCACACCGACCTCCCGGGCCACCTCACCGGGTGTCTCCACCACCGGCTCCACCGGCCGCAACCTCGACCCGTCACTCGGCTCGAGTGCCTCCCCCACCGCCCAGCCGTCCCCGTCGGCCGAGCCAAGTACCGATCCCAGCACGCCGGCCAGCAACGAACCCACCCCGCCTCCGGCGAGTACGACATCCGCCACGCCGAGCCGCACACCGGTCTCGCCCGGCCCGGAGAGCACGACCGAAGCCAACTGAGCGGGCTACTCCAACCCAACCATGTCCAGTTTTAGCGGTGTTTCGCCCTAAGACCTCCATATCGACACCTAAGGTGTGGCCTATGCCGTTAGGAGCCTTAGGAGCCGAGATGCAGGCTGAAAAGCTGGTGGTGATCGGTCAGGGATACGTGGGTCTTCCCCTGGCCGTCCGCGGGGTCGAGGCGGGGTTCGAGGTCGTGGGGATCGACGTCGACGCCACCCGGATCAAGCGCCTCAGCACGGGCGAGTCGTTCATCGAGGACATCTCGTCCAACCGGCTCGCCGCCGCCCTGGCGACCGGGCGATACCTACCGACCACTGACTACGCGGACGCGCGGGACTTCGACGTCTGCGTCATCAGCGTGCCCACCCCACTGCGGGACGGCGCACCTGACCTCAGCTATGTCGAGCAGGCCGGCATCGCCCTCGCCCCCCATATCCGCCCCGGCTGCACCGTCATCCTGGAGTCAACCACGTACCCCGGCACCACCGAGGAACTGCTCTGCCCACTGCTGATGCAGGGCAGCGGCCTGCGCAGTCCGGAGGACTTCCACCTCGGCTACAGCCCCGAACGCATCGATCCGGGAAACTCGATCTGGCGACTGGAGAACACTCCGAAGGTGGTCGCCGGCATGGACGCCACGGCCTTGGCGAAGGTCGACGCCTTCTATCGCCGGATCGTCGAGCGAACGGTCACCGTCGACTCGACCCGGGTCGCGGAACTCACCAAGCTGATCGAGAACACGTTCCGCCAGGTCAACATCGCACTTGTCAACGAGCTGACCGTGCTCGCCCACCAACTGGACGTCAACGTCTGGCAGGCGATCGACGCCGCCGCCACCAAACCCTTCGGCTTCATGGCCTTCCGCCCCGGTCCCGGGGTTGGTGGGCACTGCCTACCGATCGACCCGTGCTACCTGTCCTGGCAGGTCAAACGCACCTTGAACCGACAGTTCCGGTTCGTGGAGTTGGCCAGTGACATCAACCACTCGATGCCGCAGCACGTGGCGAACCGGATCATGGCCGGGTTGAACCGGCGAGGCCGGTCGATGAAGGATGCCCGACTACTCCTGCTGGGCCTCGCCTACAAGAAGAACACCGGCGACATGCGGGACTCGCCGGCCATCGACGTAGCCGGGGAGTTGGCCAGGCTGGGCGCTCACATCCGGGCGGTCGAGCCGTACGCCGAACTGGGACACATCCCGCCTGGCGTGACCCTGGTCAACCTGACCGAGAAGGAGATCCGCGCCGCAGACGCCGTAGTGGTGGTGACCGACCACGACACGCTGGACTACGACCTGGTCACCGACTCGGCAGGTTACGTCTTCGACACGCGCAACCGGTGCGTCGGACCCAACGTCGAGCGGTTGTGACCGAATCCAAAGCGTGCACGGTTCCACCAGCTCGATGATCTGACACGCCTCGAACAAAACACCCATTCATCTCTTTGAAGCCAAAAAGCGGCTTATAGTGCTTGTTGCCCATCCAACTGGCCCAGAACGGCGACAAAAGAGGGAGCAATTACATGCAAGGCGGCACGATTCTGGTTACCGGCGGCGCGGGCTTCATCGGCTCGCACCTGGTCGACGCCCTAGTGGCCCGAGGCGACCGGGTGGTCGTACTGGACAACCTGCCCGCCGGCCGGCTCAGCAACCTCAGTCGGGTAGCCGGGCATCCCAACTTCGAGTTCGTCCAGGGTTCGGCCCTGGACGAGGTCATCGTCGATGAACTGGTACACCGCTGCGACACCGTCGTCCACCTGGCAGCCGCCGTCGGCGTGAAGCTGATCATGGAGCAGCCACTCAAGTCCTTCAACACGAACATCCGAGGCACGCAGACCGTCATCTCCGCAGCCCACCGCTACCAGCGCAAAATCATGATCGCCAGCACCTCGGAGATCTACGGTAAGAACTCGCATGGGCCGCTGGCCGAGACCTCCGACCGAGTGATCGGCAGCCCGGCGATGGCCCGTTGGGCGTACAGCACAGCCAAGGCCGTGGACGAGACGCTCGCCAACGCCTACCACTGGGAACGGGGCCTGCCCACGCTGGTGGTCCGGTTCTTCAACGTCGTCGGCCCACGGCAAAGCCCGCACAACGGCATGGTGATCCCCCGACTGGTCCGGCAGGCGATCCGGAACGAGCCGCTGACCATCTACGGCGACGGATCGCAGATCCGCTGCTTCACCCACGTTCTGGACGCGGTCGCCGCCCTGACCACACTGCTCGACACCGAGGCGGCGATCGGTGAGACGTTCAATATCGGCAACCCCGAGGAGGTCAGCATCCTCGACCTCGCTGAACGGATCATCAAGCACACGGCCAGCGATTCGCAACTGCGGCTGGTGCCGTACGACACGGCCTACACGGCCGGCTTCGAGGACATGGAGCGCCGGGTACCCGACATCAACAAACTGCGCGAACTCACCGGCTGGCGGCCGGTGCGCACCCTGGACGACATCCTCCAGGACGTCATCGTCGAGGCACAGGCCGAAACACGCACGGCGATGTCACCAGCGTGAGTGGATAGCCTGCCCGCTACACACCGAGTGGGGTCGCCGGCCCGTACCGCCGGCGACCCCACCCGAGACGCCGACGTCGAACGCGACGTGCCGCAACGGGCGACCGAAGGCGATGCGTGCCATGTTTGCCGAGCTTACGAGGCCGCCGTCCGGTCATCTTCGGCCGCCACCCGATTGCCCGGGGCCGCCGTCCGATCGCTCTGGGCCATCCGATCTCGGTGGGCCGCCAGCGCGGTCACCAGATCCGCCCGCGCCCCGGCCACCCGCGATCGGACGGCGCTGACCGGGCAGTCGCACACCTCGGCGGCCTCCGCGTAGCTCAGCCCCAGCACCTGGGTGACGACGAAGGCTTCCCGCCGCTCCCGGAGCAGCCCGTCAAGCAGGCCGCGCAGCAGCATCGTGTCGTCAGCGTCACCGTCACGCCCCCGCCGTACCGATGCGGCGATCGACTCGGGATCCGTTGATGCCGAGGAGCCGTACGAAACGATTTCTGACCTGAGGCCACTTCTGTGGTCGGACGCCCGAATCAGCCGGGAATGGTCACTGGCGACCCGCCGGGTGATCGCCAACAGCCAGGTACGGGCCGACGACCGGGCGGTGAACCGGGGCAGTGCACGCATCGCCCGCAGGTACGTCTCCTGGGTCAACTCCTCCACGACGTGGTCGTCGACCAGGTGCCCGAGGAAGCGGTACACGTGATGCTGGGTCGTCCGAATGAACGCCGCCGCCGCGGTCCGGTCACCGGCTCGGGCGGCCAACGCCCAACCGGTGATGTCCGCGTCGTCGACCCTCGTCGGCTGCATGCGGGAAGGCTAACCGTCCGCACCGTCGCACCCGCCTAGGCACCCCGGTGACGACCAGTACCAATTCGCGTCCGAAGATGGAGCGGTGGGTTGTGAGCAGTGCAGAGAGTCGCTGTCGGCACGCTTGGACGGCGAGGACGACGAGGCCGAACGGCCCGTAATCGATCGACATCTCGCCGACTGCCCGGCGTGCCGTCGCTGGTGGGACGATGCGGCGCTGGTGACCCGACTGGCCCGTACCGGACTGGTCAAGGTCGGCCGCGGGGTCAGTGACGAGGTGCTGGCGGCGGCTCCCAGCCCCGCACGAGGTCGTCTCGTGCTGTCGTTACGGGGCGTACTGGGCCTGCTCGGTCTGGCGCAGTTCCTCCTCGGGCTCGTGCAGTTGACCGGCTTCACCACCGGTCACCCGCACCCCGGGCTGTACGCGGACCCGAATCACCTCTGGCACGAGTCCGCAGCATGGAACGTCGCCATCGGCGCCGGGTTCGCCTGGGTCGCGTTACGCCGCGGCCGACCCGGTGGACTCGTGCCGATGTTGACCGCGTTCGTGGCGGTGCTCGGGTTGCTGTCGGTCAACGATCTGGCCGCCGGACGGGTAGACCCGGGCCGGCTGCTCAGCCACGGGTTTCTCGTCGCGGGTTACCTGATCGTGCTGCTGCTGGCCCACCGCAACCTGGACCCAGGCGAGCCGCCAGCCGGGCCGGCTCAGGGCCGGCCCGGCTGGCGCGTACGTTTCGACGACGAGCAGCCGGCGGAAGAGGTACCACCGCCGCTGGGGCTCCGGTTACTCCGGCGGCTTGCTCAGCCGCCCCGGTTCGACGGCGTCGGTGCCGCCGGTGCGTTGTTCGCCGTCGAGCCGCTCGGCGCGGGTGCCGGCTTCGACTCCGGCTTGAGATCAGCCGGTACGGGCAGGGCGCTGCCCTTGATGTACTCGTCCCAGCCGACGTTCCAGGCGGTCCACCCGTTACCCGGTTGGAGTTGTACCTCGGTGCCCTTGACGGTCACCAGATCACCGACCTGAGTGGTCTTCATCAGCCAGTCTGCCGCGTCGTTGGACACGTTGGTGCAGCCGTGGGAGACGTTCGTACTCCCCTGGTCGCCAACCGACCACGGTGCGGCATGAATGAACTCACCGCCCCAGGTCAGCCGCTGGGCATCCTCGACGTCGACGACGTAGCCCCCGTTTGGCTCACCTCTGGTGTCGAACGTCGTCGCCTCATGCTTTTCCATGATCACCATGTTGCCGCTCGACGTGGGCGTACTCGGTTTGCCGAGGCTTACCGGGATCTTCCGGGTCAGTTTGTCGTCCTGGAAGACGGACATCTGTTTGGTGGAACTGTCGATCTCCAGTCGGACGTCATTGCCGATCTTCGCCGTCGCAGTCCGATCGGCGTCGCCGTGGCTCTTACCCCCCATCGGCAGCCCGTCAAGGGCAGACCGAACGCTGATCCGGGTACCGGGCTCCCAGAAGTCCGGTGCCCGGTAGTAGATCTGCGAGCCGTCTTCGACCCAACTCCAGGCTCCTGGCTGTGCCGGCTCGGTGTTGACGAACAATCGCCGCTGGACGTCCGCCCGCGCCTCCTTCGGCACCGCCGGTTCGAAGGCGACCGTAACCGGCATCGCCACCCCGTACGTCCGGTCGTTGTCCAGGTAGAGATGGGTAGTGACCCGTTGGGATGGTTTGGCCATTGTGGTGAACCGGGACTTCTGTGTGGTTGTCCCGCCCGGATTGGTCGCGGTGACCTCGGCGTTGTAGATGTGGCTGTGCTTCAACGGTGCGCTCGGCACCCAGGTCGAGCCATCGGGGCGCATAGCCCCCGCCACCTTCGCACCCTTGTCGTCGACCAAGGAAACTGCGGTGATCTTCCCATCGGTGACCTTTGCCCCGATCTCCGCGCTTACCGGGATGTTATTGGCATTCGCCGCTGGCGTAATGGCCACCTTCGGCAGCGCCGGGCGGCCAGCCTCCTTCTTCTTGGGCTCGCTGGTACAACCGGCCAGAACCAGTGGCGCAGCAGCCACGAGCATCAGTAGCGCACCTCGACGCCTCGATTTCATGACCCACCTCCGTTCCGTCTCGTCCTGGTCGCATTGTGTAACGCGCCAGGGTGAGCTTGCCGCCATTCGCAAACGAGAACCGTCCGCAGTGGCAAATCGGCGCGGTGGCTTCGTTTCCCGAGCAGGCCGGTGAGCCGCGCGAGTTGGCTGGTGGTATTGGTAAAGCAGTGGTTCCGGCGATGTCGGTTGGTCCACTGTGGCGGGCGGACCATCCCAGAGGCCCCCAATCCGCTCATCGTGCCAGCTAAATTGGCCCCACTCCTGTCGCCATGCCCCTCGCCGGTCCCGCTGGGTGCCGTCGGTCCCGCCGCATGCCGTCGATCCCGCTGGGTGCCGTCGGCCCCAGAGACCACAACCGGTCTTGATCCGACCAGCAGTACCAGTCGGTCGCGAAACCCGACGATCGACCGTCAGTACGCGAACCCAGCCCGATGGGCAGGCACGGTGGAATCAGCGCAGAAATCACATTCACGGCATATCTTGCTGCGGCTGCCGGTGCGGTAGATGGATCGGAACGGTGGTGACGACGATCCCGGGAAGTTGACGAAGCGCCCGCCGCAGCCGCCGGGGCACGTTACTGTGCAGCAACTGATGCCACCACCGCCGCACGACGATCTCCGGCAAAATCACGGTAAGCGTGAGCTCCGGCCGTAAGGCGTGTACTGCCTCGAGGTAGCGGGCCAGCGGCGCGACGATCGCCCGGTACGGCGAGACGATGACCTCCAGACGCAGGTGGTCGCCCCAGGTGTCCCACTGCCGACGGAACCGGTCCGCCTCCTCCTCGTCGGGGCTGATGTGCACAGCCAGCACCGGTTGGCCGATGGACACGGCATAGGCCAGTGCCCGCAGCGCCGCCAGGTTGAGCCGTTCGACCGGCACCACGACAAGATGCCAGATCTCCTGGGGCACTTCCTCTGTTTCTGCCCCGTCCCCGCGCTCGGTGCTGTCCCCACGCTCGGTCCGGGCCCCGTGCTCCGCCCCGTCTGCGGGACCGGAAGTTGCTCGACGTTCGGCACGCGCGGCCGGCGGCGGGTTCACCGGCCGCGCCGCATCGATCCGCCCCGGATGTGGGGCCAACTGCGCCCGTACGATGTCGTAGTGGTGCCGCACTCGCAGCCCGAGCAGGACAAGCACCGGGACGGCGATCACCACGACCCAGGCGCCCTCGATGAACTTGGTGGTCGCGGCGGTGAGTAGCACCACCCCCGACAGCGCCGCGCCCACGGCATTGAGCGTCAGTCGTTTGCGCCAGTGCGGACCGCGCCTGCGCCGCCAGTGCACCACCATGCCGGTCTGGGAAAGTGTGAACGCCAGGAAGACGCCGACTGCGAAGAGCGGAATCAGTGATTCGGTGTGCCCCTGGAACGCGACAAGGACGACTGCCGCCGCGACGGCGAGCGCGATCAACCCGTTGCTGAAGGCGAGCCGGTCTCCCATGTGCAGGAAACGACGTGGGGCATAACCGTCCCGGGCCAGGAAGAACAGTAGACGCGGAAAGTCGTTGAACGCCGTGTTCGCCGCCAGCAACAGGATCAGGGTGGTGGCGGCCTGGATGAGGGCATACCAGGGGCCGGTGGGAAACGTCTCGTGCACCAGTTGGGAAAGCATCGTCTGCTCGGGCCGGGGCACGACACCGTCGAGGTGGATCAGCAGCACCAGCCCGACGAACATGACGACGAGCAGGCTGATCATCCAGGTCAGGGTGGTCCGTCCGTTACGCCACTCCGGCGATCGGAAAGCAGGCACCGCGTTGGAAACCGCCTCGATGCCGGTCATCGATGTCGCGCCGGAGGAGAAGGCCAACAGGATCAGCAGTAGCCCGGTGCTCTGGCTGGCTGGAATCGACGGTGGAGGAGTCGGGGTAAAGCCTCGACCGGCAGCCTGGACCAACCCGACGACGAGCAACACCGCGATGGCGAGGATGAACAGATAGGTGGGTACGGCGAACAGGTTGCCGGCGACGCGCAAACCGCGCAGGTTACCGGCGAGCAGGATCGTGATCGCCAGCAGACCGAACGGAACGGCGTACGGGCTCAGGCCGGGTAACGCCGAGGTGATGGCATGCACCCCGGCAGCCACCGACACCGCCACGGTGAGGATGTAATCGATCATCAGCCCTGCGGCAGCGGCCAGTCCGATCTTCGGCCCGAGGTTGTCACCAGCAACGATGTACGACCCGGCACCGTGCGGATAGGCCGGAATGGTCTGCCGATACGAGATCCCGACCATGAGCATCAGCACCACCAGCACCGCGGCGATCGGCAACGACAGCCCCAACGCCGTACTGCCGGCGAGCGCAAGGACGGTGAGCATCGCTTCGGGTCCGTAGGCCACCGAGGAGAGAAGGTCCGACGAGAGGATCGGCAGTGCCGTCAACTTCGGCATCCGTTCACGGAGGACCGCAGTACTGGTCAGCGGCGGCCCCAACACCGCCCGACGAAACCTGGCGAGCACCCGTCCACGCACCGATTCCGACTCCACCCCTGGCTGGGTGGCGACAAGTTCGTCCGGTGCTCTGGCCTGGAACAGTTCCACGGGGGCAAACCGACCGAACCTGGGCCGCGCCGGTGGGTTCCGGTAGCCTCCGAGTCCCGGATCGACGGGCAGGGCGGTCAGGATGTTCTGCCGGCCCCGCAGCGCCTCCGCCCATCGCTGGCCGGTCTGCCGCAGCAGGTCCAACTCCTCCCCGCTCAACTGGGGAAGTTCAGCGGACGGACTGAGCGGGGTCGACTGCTCGGGTTCGGACTGACGACCCCGGCCCCGCCGCGCCTGCTCGCCCATCCAACCCTGTCCTTCTCGGCCGGGTGCCGGCATTGGCGCACCCTCGGCCGCGCTCTCGGCACGTCCGGTCGACGTCCACTATGCCCCAATTAGAGTACTTGCCAGGGTCGCCACTCGAGCAAAATAGCCACACTTTCGTCAATGAATACAAAACTTTCGCACATGCAGCAGAGTCTTTGCTCCGCCACGCGAATCGGGTAGCCTGACGAAACCATTGAAGATGGCCAATTGATCGTTCCGCTGTCCCCTGTCGAATCCCTGCCCCGGATCACCGCCGACGGGCGGTCGGTCCACGCTGCCTGTGGCCCATCCGGGCAGCCAATCAGTGCTGCCCGTTGTCCATCCGGGCGGCCGCACCGCGTACCTCGTATGCCATTCGCCAGCACGTTCTATGGAGAAGGGGCCTCGCCGATGAAGAAAACGGCCGTACTCGCCTGCTTCACCCTGGTGCTCGGTGGTCTCGCCGCGCCGTCGTCGCCCGCCACCGCCGAGCCGAGAACCCCACAGCCCGCCACCGCCGAGCCAGGTACCGCCCAAGCCGGCACCCCACCGCCCGACAGCAGCTTCCAGAAGGTCACCCTCAACGACTTCCCCGGCGAACCGATGAGCCTCGCGGTCCTTCCCGACCGACGCGTCCTGCACACCGCGCGAACCGGCGAGGTCCGCATCCACGATCCACGTACCGGACTGAACACGCTCGCCGCCGATGTTCCCGTCTACGAGCACGACGAGGAAGGGCTGCAGGGCATCGCCATCGACCCGGACTTCACCCGTAACCACTGGGTGTACCTGTACTACTCGCCCCCGCTGAACACCCCGGTGGACGACCCGACCACCCCGGACGTCAACGAGGGGGACGCGCCGCTGGTCGGCACGGAAGCCGACTGGCGGCCCTTCCAGGGATTCCTGCGGTTGTCCCGGTTCAAGCTCGACGACGACACGCTCCGGCTGGACACCGAGCAGAAGATCATCGACGTACCGGCGGACCGAGGTATCTGCTGCCACGTCGGCGGACAGATCGACTTCGACCGGCACGGCAACCTCTACCTTTCCACCGGAGACGACTCCAATCCGTTCTTCTCCGACGGCTACGTGCCGATCGACGAGCGCGCCGACCGCCACCCCGCCTTCGACGCCCAGCGGACCTCCGGCAACACCAACGACCTGCGGGGCAAACTGCTGCGGATCAGGGTGAAGCCGGGCGGGGGCTACACCGTACCGCCGGGCAACCTCTTCCGACCGGGTACGGCCAAGACCCGGCCGGAGATCTACGCGATGGGTCTACGCAACGCGTTCCGCTTCGCCGTCGACCGGGAGACCAACGCGGTGTACGTCGCCGACTACTCCCCCGACGCTGGTCAGGCTCGTCCCGACCGGGGGCCGGCCGGCCACGGCCGCTGGATGCGGGTCGACCGCCCCGCCAACTACGGCTGGCCGTACTGCGTCACCCCGGAGATGCCGTACGTCGACTACGACTTCGCCACCGGCCAGTCCGGCGCGCCGTTCGACTGCCGTCGCCCGGTCAACAACTCCCCCCGCAACACCGGCCTGACCCAGCTGCCCCCGGTCGAGGCCCCCGAGGTGTGGTACCCGGCCGCCGTCACCGACCGCTTCCCGCAGCTCGGTACGGGCGGCATCGGACCGATGGCCGGACCGGCATACCGGTACGACCAGCGCAACCCGTCCCAGGTCAAGTGGCCCGCCTACTACGACGGCGCACCCCTGTTCTACGAGTGGACCCGGGACTACATCAAGGACTTCCGGCTCGACCGCCGGGGCCAGCTGAGCGACATCGGTTCCGTACTCGCGTCGATGGTGATCGACAACCCGATGGACCTGGAGTTCGGGCCGGACGGGGCGCTCTACGTCCTGGAATACGGTGACGGCTACTTCTCCGAGAACCCCGACGCCCAGCTCGCCCGGATCGACTTCGTACGCGGCAACCGGACCCCGATCCCGAGGATCAGCGCCAACCCGATAGCCGGCCAGGCACCGCTGACCGTTGACTTCTCCAGCGCTGGCACGGTCGACCCGGACGGTGATCCGCTGACCTATGCCTGGGACTTCGACGCGGACGGCACGGTGGACTCGACCGAGCCGAACCCGAGCTTCACCTACCAGGCCAACGGCCGGTACGAACCGACGGTGAACGTCACCGACAGCACCGGACGATCCGCTGCGGCGACCCTGCCCTTCCTCGTCGGTCCCCGGGCACCGATCGTGACGTTCGTGTCCCCCGTGGCAGGACAGCCCTTCGAGTTCGGTCAGCAGGTACGGTTCGAGGTCAACGTGGTCGACGACACCCCGGTCGACTGCGCCCGGGTGAAGGTGACCTACATCCTCGGGCACGACAGCCACGGGCACCCGCTTTCCACGACCGCCGGATGCACCGGCACCATCACCACCTTCGTGGATGGCGGCCACGGCGGCGCGGACAACCTGCACGCGGTGTTCGTCGCCGAGTACACCGACGCGCCCAACGACCCCACCGTCCCGCCGCAGACCAGCAGCGCGGAGGTCATCCTGTATCCGTCCACGAGCACCAGCTGAGTTTCTGTCGCCGGGCACTCAGCTCGGAAGGCCAGCGGGGGACGACGCTCGACCGTCGTCCCCCGCCGCGTGGGTAACGCGGGGCGGTTGGGACAGGTGCTCATCCGCCCAGGTCACGCCGTTGGTATCCCACCACGCCGAGGCAGGTGAGCCCGACGGCGACCACCAGCATTCCCATCGTGGCCGACAAGTCGACCGGCGCTTCGGGGACCGAGGCGAGGTGCGCGAACGGCGACAGCCCGGCAACCCACTCGGGGGCGTTCGTGCTTTCGGCGAGCACCTGCCACACGAACCCACCGGCCGCCGGCAACGAACCGATCAGCAGCACCGCTCGGGGCCGCCAGCCCAGCGCACACACCGCCGCCCCCAGACAGAGCAGCACGATCGGCATCACGTTCCAGGCGCCCGCGAGGGCCGCCCCGAGACCGAGGGGCGCGTCGACTCCGACGGCACCAGACCAGGTAGCCAGCCCAGCGACGGTGGTGAGGGCCAGCGCAGCGATCATCGTGGTGACGGTCTCGACGGTCAGCCACCGCAAGCGGGTAACCGGCTGCGCGTGGAGCAGGGTGAGTCGCCGCGCGGACTCGTCGCTGGCCGTGGCCGCGATGCGGCTCGCGGCGAACACCCCGGCGGGTACGGCGAGCAGGCCGAACATGACGGCGGCGTACCCGTCGACCGAACCGAGCCCGCCGAAGCCGGCCGTCGAGGCGAGCTGCGCGAACCGGGGATTGCCGTGGAGAAAGTCGACCATGGACACAGCGAGGAGACCGATCAGCAGGTAGTAGGCGCTGACGCCGGCCGCCCAGCCGAGGAACGGGCGCAGCAGTCGACGTACCGCGAAGGCTCCGATCGAACCGAGCAGCCACGGCCGCGACGCGCGATACGAGCGGTCCGGCAGCCAGCCGGCCCGGACGTCCCGGCCGCGGGCGACCACCGGTACGGCCACCAGCAACGCGGTCGCGGAGAGCGCCAGGACCATCAGCGGTACGACGTGGTCAGCGGAGTACGGCCGCACCAGGGCGATCAGGCCGAACGGTGACAACCAGCGCACCCAGCCCAGTGACGCCATCCCGTCGCCGACCATCCGGACCAGCAGACTGCCGCCCAGCACGGCGGCCGTCACACCGCTGGCCAGGGCGCGGGAGGCGGACAGCTGGGCCAGTAGACCACCGAGGGCCGCGAAGAAGATACCGATCAGCGCGACACCTGCCCCGTGCAGGACCGCGCCCGTCGGGGCGGTTCCTGTCGCGAGCAGAGCGCGGCGGCGGTGGCGGCCCCGACGGTGAGCAGGGCGACGACCAGCACCAACAGATGCCGTACCACGACCATCGGCGTCGACAGCCGACCCGCCAGCAGCAGGTCCCACCGTCCCGCCTCCTCCTCACCCCGGGTGGTCCGGGTGGCCGTCAACAGAGCCCAGACAGCGGCCAGGACAGCCAGCACCGTGCCGGTACGCCAGACCGTGAATCCGCCCGGATCGTCCAGGGCGACGGGTGGACCGAAGAGTGTGCGGATCGCGGGGTTCTCGGCCAGGGCGGCCAGCGCGGCGGCGTCCAACGCGTCGCCGACGGTGCTCTCGTAGGTGGTGACCACCAGCGCGGACATACCGGCCGCCAGACCGGCGACCACCAGGGCACCACGGCGTATCTGACGCACGGCCAGCCGGGTCACCGCCCGGCCGGCAACGGTGGACGTTCGCTCGGGAACAGCCGGCGCGATGGGGATGTCGACGGCGGTCATCGCGATGCCTCGCCGTAGTAGTCGAGGAAGATTTCCTCCAGCGTCGGCTCCCGGACGGAGAGGGCGGTCACGTTCGCGGCGGCCAGCGCCCGTAACGCGGCTGCCGGTGGCCCGGTCAGGGAGAACCGCATCCGGTCGGGATGCGTGGAGTGGATCGTCTCGACCCCCGACACGCCGGCCAGGTCCGGTGCGGTGCCGGTGAACGAGACCTCGACCTCGGTACGGTGCAGGCGACGCAGCTCCGCCACTGCGGCGACCTCGACGAGTCGACCCGACCGGAGGATCGCCACCCGATCACAGATGGCCTCCACCTCGGCAAGCTGGTGGGAGCTGAGGAAGACGGTCTGGCCGCGCTCCCGGGCCTGGCCGACCGCCCGTCGGAACTCCTGCTCCATCAATGGGTCGAGCCCGCTGGTCGGTTCGTCGAGCACCAGCAGCGGGGCACGGGTGGCGAACGCGGCGACCAGTGCCACCTTCTGCCGGTTACCGGTCGAGTAGGTCCGGGCCGGTTTGCTCGGGTCGAGAGCGAACCGCTCGACCAGCTCACCGCGGTACGCATCGTCCACGCCCGGCCCGGTCCGGCCGAGCAACTCCAGGATCTCGGCTCCGGTGAGGCCGGGCCAGAGCGCCACGTCGGCCGGCACATAGGCCAGTAGTGAATGCGCCGCTACCACGTCCGCCGCCGAGTGCGCGAAGATCTGGGCCCGGCCAGCGGTGGGTCGGGCCAGGCCGAGCAGCAGCCGGATCGTGGTGGACTTACCGGCACCGTTCGGGCCGAGGAAGCCGAACACCTCCCCCGCCGGTACGGTCAGGTCGAGGGCGTCAAGCGCCAGTAGTCGGCCGTAACGTTTGGTCAAACCGTCAGCGCGGATCGCAAGTCTGGTCACGAGCATCTCCCGGGTCGGCAACCAACCATCCATGCCGACCAGACTTCCCGGCGCTCCTGCTGTGACCGTACGCCTGCCGGCGCAGTTGCGGAAGGGCATACCGCTCACGGAACGTCAGCGACGCTGGCTGATCTCCTCCAGCAGCCGCACGGCAGTGGCCACCCCCCGCTCTTCCCGTACCCGGCCAGCGAGATCGGCGGCGCGGGCCGCCATCTTCGGATTTCCTACGACAGCTTCGACGGCCGCAGTCAGGTTCTCCGTGGTCAGTCGCCGCTGGGCGATCGGAGCGGGGGCCACGCCGAGCGCCTGCATGCGGCGACCCCAGAACGGCTGATCGGCCACGAACGGGCAGACGATCTGCGGTCGACCGGCGCGGATCGCCTCGGCGGTGGTACCCGCGCCGCCATGATGGACGACCGCCGCCACCTGCGGAAACAGCAACTCGTAGGGCACTTCATCGAGCACGAACAGTTGGCCTGGCACCGGTTCGGCCGCCAGTCCGCCCCAACTGGTGCCCACCACCGCCCGCACACCCGTCCGGCGGACGGCCGCCAGAACGGCTGAGGTCGTACGCTGCGGATCGGATCCGGCCATGCTGCCGAAGCCGATGAAGATGGGTGCCTCGCCCTGGTCCAGGAAGGCGACGAGTTCGGCGGGCAACCCAGGCTGCTGGCCGGCGGACCGGCCTTCGAGATCTGCGGTGGCACCCGCCACGGACTGCGCTGGCGCACGGTCGACCTGGTCGAGGAACCAGTATCCGGTCATTGTGGCGGTAGCGGGCCAGTCGTCTGGCCGGGGAAGCACATGACGACTCATCGCGTGCAGCACCGGTGCCGAGCCGCCATCGGGACGTCGCAGCGGATCGTGTCGACCGGGTCGGCGGGGCAGACCGAGCTTGGCACGCCACCTGTCGACCGTGCGGCCGAACATCATCGCTGGTGCCTGCATCCCCAGGTACGTCGCGCGGTGCGCCATTCGGGGCAGTCTCGACGGAAATTCCTGGCCGGGCCACGGAAACTCGCGGGTCGGTACGTACATCGGTATCGGTAGTCCCAGGACCGCCGGCACGGCGAGCTTCTCCGCGACATGCTGACCGGCGACCACCTGACCGTTGTGGACGATCACGTCCGCGCCGGATCCCAGGCCCGTGGCCGCCACCGTCCAGCAGTCGTCCAGGACCTGGTCGAACATTGCCGGCAACCGCCTCGCCAACGCCGCCTTCGCCCGCATACCGCCGGTGGCGATTTCTCCTATGGCCGTGCCGGTGTCCAATACCCGCATCGGTCCGTCGTCCAGGGCGGCGAAGGCGACGCCGTGACCGCGTACGAAGTTGGCGAACCGTGCCGGCGCAGCCAACACTGCCTCGTGTCCCTGGCTGGTCAGTCCGGCGGCGAGCGCGACGAACGGTTGGACGTCCCCACGTGTGCCCATCGTGAGAATCAGAACCTTCATTTGGAGCCCAATCAGCGCGACGACAGAAGCAGCGCCGACCAGGCTTCCCGGCTCACCAGGGCCAAGCCTAGGTCAATGCCGCGATCGAGGACAAGCGACGGGTCGTACCGGTCGGCCACCTGAGGGATCATCACGAAAAACTCGACGCGGCACGTCCATTCGAACCGGGGTAGCATCGCCTTCATAGGCGCTGAAAAACGCGGCAAAGCGTCGCCGACAGCGTTCAGCCGGACAAAAATCCAGCAGCCAATCCGAGACTATTTCCCATCGCCTGTTTGTTCGGACGGCGCAGCCATGAGTCTCTTTCGTTCTTTCCTCGACAAATTCGAGCGAGTTTCGGAAGCCAGATCGGAGGTGTCATCGGTGTCAACCCTTTACGGCTGGGACGCCAGCGACTACGACGTCGACCGTGGACTCACCGTCGACCGAATACGCACTGCCCGGGCCCTCGGCATCGATTTCATGACCTACAAGGGGACGGAGCAATCTCGGGCCGGCACTTTCCACAGCCAGTACTACGGCATGATGTTGACCGCCGCCAAGGATGCTGGCATCCCCTTTCTCGGCATGTATGTGGTGGTGCACTCCGGAGTCTCCAGCACCGCCCAGGCGATCACCGCCATCGACTACGCGGACCGGCATACTCCCTGGTGGCGAGCGTTCTCCGGGTTTTTCTGGCAGATTGACCTCGAACGGTGGCCCACCGACGACGTACCGCCGATCGTGGGGGTCGACGTCGCCCGGGAGCTGGAGGCCCGGACCAACAAGAAAGCCGTCATGTACGCCTCCCGGGGCCAGTACCGTAACGGCGACCTCGGCAGCTATCCCCGGTGGAATGCGAATTACCCACATCGGGTAGCCGAAGACTTCAAAGCCGCCTATGCGCGAGCCGGCGGAGACGCCGGTCCTGGCTGGGTCCGCTACGGCCGACCCGTCCAGATGCCACGGATCTGGCAGTACACCGACTCGGCCATCATCGGCCATCAGCACACCTGCGACGCGGATGCGTTCCGCGGCACCACGGAAGACTTCGCGCAGATGATCGGCGCTGCCGCACCGAAAGGAGACGACACCGTGCTGGCAAGTTTCTTCGGTACGCCGTACCGCGACTCGTCATTGGACGCCACCGACACGTTCCACGCCATCAGGTGGAACACCGGATACTACGGCTGGACCATTCCGGAGGCGGGCACGATCAGTCAGCAGGCCACCGTCGACCTCCGGGGCCTGATGGCTGGCGACCTGGTCCGGGTACGCGCCGAGTACCTCAGCCCCGGTCATCCCAGCCCGGAGACGCCACTGTTGGCGCAGGAGATCGTCTCGTTCGACCCGAGCAGCACCGGCGACGTATTCGTGGTCACCACACCGAACGTGAACGTCGAACTGCCCGCCAACACCGACGTCCTGCTCCAGGTGGCGGTACGGCCCGCCGACGGCGACGCCACCCGAAAGCTGGTCTACGGCGAGCTGACCAGGATGAGTGTCCTGCTGTTCAATCAAGCCAACTGACCGGACGAGGGCTGATGTAGTGTTGCCGCGTTCAGCAGTGGCCAGACGCGAGGAGGTGGGACCCATTACCGCTGTGACAGGCCGGGTGCTCTCACCTCACGGCCAGGCGGTCACACCGAACTAGGTGACCGAGGGAGCGCCCTTCCGCGTTCCGAAAGGTTGCCATGTCGGCTTTCCCCGCACCGCTGTCCCGTTCCGTCATCGTCGCCAGGCTCCGGGCCGCTGGCTGCGTCTTCGCAGAAGACGAAGCACAACTGCTGATCTCCTCGGCCCGTACCCCGGCCGAACTCGCCGACCGGATGGACCAACGAGCCGCCGGACTGCCCCTTGAGCATGTCCTTGGCTGGGCCGAGTTCTGCGGACTACGCATCGCCGTAGACGCAGGCGTCTTCATACCCCGCCGCCGGACCGAATTCCTCGCTGAGCAGGCCAGCGAGCTCGCCCACCGAGTCGCAACAACCACCGGCACAGACGCCGCCCGACGGCGGCCCGTCGTCGTCGACCTGTGCTGCGGATCGGGCGCGGTGGGCATCGCCCTCACCGCCGCTTTGGATCAGATCGACCTGCACGCCGTCGACATCGACCCCGCCTCGATACGCTGCGCCCGCCGAAACCTCGGCGCGGCAGGTCAGGTGTACGAGGGAGACCTCTACACGCCGCTGCCCACCAAGTTGCGGGGTCGGGTGGACATCCTGGTCGCCAACGCGCCGTACGTGCCGACGGAGGCGATCCATCTGCTCCCCCCGGAGGCCCGTATCCACGAGCCTCGGATAGCCCTGGACGGCGGCACCGACGGGCACGCGGTGCAACGTCGGGTGGCTTCGGCCGCACCAGTGTGGCTGGCACCCGGCGGGCATCTGCTGGTCGAGACCAGCGAGCGGCAGGCAGCACAGACCGTCGAGATCTTCGCCAGCGTCGGCCTGACCGCAGGAGTGGCGCACTCAGCGGAGCGTGACGGCACCGTCGTGATTGGATGCATGCCTCGACCGATCCGTAGGGTGCCTGTGGCGACTCCGTATCCGGTCAGGGAACTTGAGCGGACAGGCCGCGGCGGTGGCGGGCCCACCACGAGGCACGCCGTGCCACGATGATGGCGACTATTGCCAGACCGGCGAGCAGCAACCACCAGATCCGGGAATGCGGCGGACCGTAGGAGGCCGGGCCGGCCTCCCTGATCGGCAGCGCCAGGTAGTTCGCCGCGATCGCCACATCCTCCGTGCCCTCGGGAAGGCTCAGTAACGGCTACTGCCCTGCGCGCTTGGTGTCGAGCACGACGATGCGGCCGGTATACGGCCCTGGGTCGGGAAACACGGTGAACTCAGTGTCGTCGTCGTCCCGAGCGCCCGGTGCCGGGTCGTGGAGCTGCACGACCGGTTCGGTGGGGGTGCGCCAACCGAGGACGGTGATCGAGGCGACCGATGGCAGTGTCGGGAAAGCGTGACCGAGCACCGGCTTTCCGGTTTCCGGATCGAGGAGTTCCAACCGCCATTGCCGGGTATACCAGGACACCGGGCATTCGGTGCAGGTCTCCCGACGGGCGATGACCAAGCCGCGCCCGTCGGGTGTCCAGGCCGCCGCACCACCCAGCCGGGACGCACCCAATGGAATCGTCCGCTCCGGCTGCTCCTCCCCGACCCGGTAGATGCGCAGCTCGCGTCCGACCTGTAGCGCGAGCCGACGGCCATCGGGGGACAGTGCCGCGCCGTACCCGAACGGGACGGATTCGCCGGGGACCGTCCACCGACTCAAAATCCGACCGTTGGCGAAGTCCCAGACGGCGACCAGGTGGATTCCGGCCTGGCCCGACACCTCGTCGGCGGTGCCGTATACCAGCCGCTTCCCGTCGGCGGACCAGGCACGGACCACACCCGGCACCGCTGCCCCCGGCTGGCCGGTGGTGAGATCAAGCAACTCGCCACCTCGGTACAGGTATCGCCCGTTCGGTGAGAGCACCGCCAGCTTCCCGGGTGGCTCATAGGTGAAGGGATCGAGAATGCGATACCGGTCCCCGTCAGCGGCAATCATCGCGATGCGACCCTCGTCGATATTGTTGCGGGTGTTACGGCCACCGAACACCATCGCGACCGGACCCGGCGACGCGTCGGTGGCCCGGGCAGTTGGCCGGACAAACCCCGATGACATGGCGGTCGCATCAACGGTGCTGAAGCCACACGTTCGGCTCGACGTAGACGCCCCGGTCCGCTTCCCGGTCGATGTGCAGGACACTCAGACCATCGGGGATGACATAGTCGCCGGAGTCGGGGAAGACCAGGTCGGTCCAGGTCTGCCACTCGGCGACGGTTCCGGTGATCACCTGTGACCGGGGAGCCGGTGCCAACACCCGGGCACCGAGCCGCCAGTGGGTCCGGACCCATGGATCCAGCGGTGCACCATCGGGCCGGGTCCACTCGACGTACCGCTCGATCGGGGTCAGCGGATAGCGGGCCTTGTGGGTGGGGCGAATTGGGCAGATGACGTGCACTGCTCCGGCGTCTTCGGCCAACTGCCGAAAGGCGGTCAGGAGTATGCCGGCCAGGCCTTCGCCTCTGCGGTCGAGCCGGACCTGGGCGGCAAGGATCGCCAGGGTGTCGGGGCGGTCATCGCCAGCGTCGTACGCGGCAAGCGCACGAACCAGGCAGTCGGTGTAGCCAGCGGGCAGGTCTTCGACCCGGCCATTCCACCGCAACGGCACCGCCCAGCCCGCCGCGACGACCTCCCCGTTGTCGAGTAGAACGAGTTCGAGGTCGCGGAAGAGCCCTCGGACCCGTCCGAGATACCGGTCCGTCTCCCGATCATGGAAGATGAACTCCGGCCAACCGTCGGTCAACAGCCGGGTCAGCTGCTCCTGCGGTCGGGGCCGGGCGTGCAACGGCTCGACAGTGATCGCCACGATCGTCCTATTGCCCGCGCGAGCCCGCACCACAGGATTGACCGGGCGGACGTGCTACGTCGAGATCGAAAGGGCTGGCCATACTCGAAACCCTTCCTGATACCCAAGCTACCGACAACGGATTTCGGCTGCGACCGACCCTCTACTGTCGACGAACAGTGGGAAGCCATCCGTCCGTTCCAGTCGTGCCACCTGGGCTACTGGGCAGGCGCTGCCGCCAACGGTTGGGGCGTCGCCACGGTAGGGGCCCGCGACATCGTCCGGGTGGCCTTCGAACAACTGGGCCTACATCGGATCGAGGCCGGCACCCTCCCCCACATCGCCGGTCAGTGGCAGGACCACGTCATGTACCAACTGATAGCCGACCACCCGGAATGACGGGGGCGGAATTCAGCGCCTCGATGGCCAGGTGGTTCACCGCGCGATAACTACACAACGTCACCAACTTGGTACCTGGGCAGGCTCGTTGGTCAGGAAGACGTCGATAATTCAACGGTGACCTGCCAGACGTGACCGTCCAGGTCGGCACAGAGGCCCGAGTAACCCCACGGCTGGGGCGAGGGCTCGGTGACCACATCGCCGCCGCAGCGCCTGACGCGTTCGATCACCTCGATGACCTCCCGCTCGGTGGCGACGGTCGTGCTCAGGATGCACTCGCTGACACCGGTTGGCGCGACCGCACGGTCGCCGAGGACCCAGCCGAATCCTCCGGTGGGGATGAGCATCAGCAGTGTCCGATCGTTGAGTTGATACTGCAACGGCTCGGGCACACCGTCCTCGGCCGGCTCGCCGACGGGGTCGAACCCGAAGGCATCGCGATAGAAGGCCATCGCCCGCCGCCGATCAGCGATGGGCAGGCTGATGACGAGCGTCCCGACAGACAAGGACATTGGTACTCCGTTCCGCTCTCCACTCCTCTAACGAGGCACCAAGATATCCGTCAGCACCGACAAAACCGGCGGAGAACGGATGGGTGGAAGCTATGCCAGCTCGGTCAGCCGATCGAGGCGGTCGCGGTGTGCCGGGGTCAGGTGGAGATTGGCCGCAGCGACGTTCTCCTCCAGATGCGCGATCCGGGCGGTGCCCGGGATCGGGAGCACTACTGGCGAGCGGCACAGTAGCCAGGCAAGCGTGACCTGGGTAGCGGTCGCGCCTAGCTCAGCTGCCACCGCCGCGATCTCGGCCCTGGCCCCCGACGTCCCCGCTGCGACCGGCCGCCAGGGCAGGAAGGCGATCCCCGCCGCCTCGCAGGCTGCGAGCACAGGCTCGTGCTCACGGTCGAGCACGTTGTAGCGGTTCTGCACGCTCGCCACGTCGATGATCTTTCGTGCCTGATCGAGTTCGGTGACGGTGATCTCGGACAGTCCGATTCGGCCGATCTTGCCTTCTGTCTGCAGGTCGCGCAGCGTACCGAGCTGTTCGGCGAGCGGGGTTTCCGGATCGATGCGGTGTAGTTGGAGCAGCTCGATCCGCTCCACACGCAGCCGGCGCAGGGCCTGCTCCACCTGAGCGCGCAGGACCGCCGGCCGCCCATCGAGTCGCCACTCGCCGTCCGGCCCCGATCGGGCAACTCCGACCTTGGTGGTGACGAGCAACCCCTCCGGGTACGGGTACAGGGCCTCGGCGAGGAGTTCCTCGTTGGCTCCCCCGCCGTACAGGTGGGCGGTGTCGATCAGCGTGACCCCCAGCTCGACGGCCCGCCGGGCGACCGCGAGGGAGGACTCACGCGCCGGCCCCGGCTCGGTCGGCAGGTGCATGGCTCCGAACCCGAGCCGCCCTACCTCCAGATCCCCACCGATTCGGAACGTATTCGTCGTCATATGTGGCCGCGCCCCCTCGCTCGGGGGGCAACGCTAACAGTCTTGTCAGCGAACTCGTTCGCCGAGTCGAAGACGACCTGGTCGCACGACCTCGGCATAGATCCCGAAGCAGGCAGCGCGGCCAAGTCCGGGTACGGAGACGCGATGATGCTTGGCCAGGGCGCTGAGTAGCAGGCGGTCGGCGGGGAGTTGTCCGTGGCCAAGTCCCGGTACCACGCAGCGCGGCGTCGGCACTACCACCCGGAGTACGACATCACCCATGCGCAGTTCCTGACCGGGTTCTGGGTCGTGCGCGGCGTCGATGACCAGATTGGGACGGAACCGTGCGGCCGTCACCTCCGTACGCCCCAGTTGCTGGCCCAGGAGGGACAGCGCGCCGGTGGTCACGATGTGGATGGCGCCAAAGTCGACGAACCGGCCGTCGAGCTGCGCGTTCCCGACCGCAGTGAGGGTTTCCTGCCCGGGACGGGCATCGTGCATCCATTCAGGCACCAGGCCGACCTCATCGGGCAACTGCCGGTGGAGTTTGGCGTCGGGCGGCAGTTGCCGACTCAGCCGCACCGGACGGCCCAGGTGAGCGCTCAGCACGGCGTCCGCCTCGGCGGTGCCAGCGCGCACTTCACTCCCCGCGACTCGCAGCATCAGATCCGGCCCGTCCGCGTCATCGCGCAGATTCGTACCGACGTCGAGCAGCCGTCCCCACCGCCCGGGGTGTTTGGCGCTACCCACCGTCCCGTCCACGGCATCCAGACATGCCCAGGTACGGTCACCGCGCAGCCCTCCGGGTTCGACGTCTGCCACCTCAAGGGTCTCGCCCTGCGCACTCTTCACCGGATAACGGTGGATCTCGACAACCGGCGTCCGTACTCAACCCCCGCACTGGGTATCGATCAACGGGTGCGTTCTGCCTCGCTCCGCTCGATACAGAACTCGTTCCCCTCGGGGTCGAGCAGCGTCACCCAGCCACGCCCGTCGGGTGCGCGATGGTCCTCGTACACCTTTGCCCCGAGAGCGACGAGCCGCTCCACCTCTTCGTCGCGGCTCCGCTCGGTCGGCACCCAGTCGAAGTGAATCCGGTTCTTCACTGCCTTGCCCTCCGGAACCCGGATGAACAGCAGGCCCGGCACCGGCGACGGGGCTTCGACGAGGACCTCTGGCTCGCCCGGCTCATCCTCATCGGACACCGGCCACCCGGTCACCTTGCTCCAGAACTGCGCAAGTTCATAGGGATCGGCACAGTCGATGGTCACATGACGAATGATCATCTGGCGATCCTAGCGATGGTGATCAAACGCGATCCGCACCGCCGTCGGTCCCGGATTCCACACCTCGATGTTTAGCGGACACGGCCGCCGTCGTACCGCGCTCGGAAATAGCCGGTCGAGGCGCATCGCGGATCCCCGACTGGTCACTTCCGCTCAGTGACGCGATCTCAGCATCGCGGATGCGTCGATTGGGCCGACGCGGTTGATCTACCTAAAGCAGGCGGCCCCGGATATTGACGTAAAGCCCTTGCAGGCAACGCCCTTGGTATGAGTGATCGCCAATAGGATGGCGACCGTGGGATACCTCGTAGAACCCTCGGGCCGCCTGCACCTTCCGCAGTCCGACGACGCCGCTGCCGTCGCCGCCGCCAAGGCCGCCATGGCCGAACCGCCTGGTTGGTTCGCCCCAGATGAGCCTGCTGCAAGCGAGACCCTGGCCGAAATCGCGGAGGCGGCGGCAGCCTTCATCAGCCGCGATGGCGACTGGATCGAGTTTGGTTACGACGATGCGGGAGACCCCAAGTGGTCGGATCAGGCTACGGCCTTCTACGTCGCGATTGCGCCCTTCGTTCGCTCGGGAGTCGTCCACATTAAGGGCGAAGACGGTTCCCGCTGGTCCTACACCTACGCTCATGGGCAGATCACTCAGCAGGGCTGGAACGGTTGGGATGCATCCATCGAGCCATTTGGCGAGCCCGTGGAGCCCTGCCATCCGGCCGGCCGTAGACGTCAGCGACCAAGGGCGGCACAGTCGAGCGCCATCTGGCGGATGATCATCAAATGGTCCCGGCGAAAATGATCAAAATCGACCTACGCCGTTATCGATCCCCACTTCCATATCAAGGTCCAGCAGGCACGTCCACATCGATACTCCTCGGCAGCTACGGAATGTGTGGCTTGTTCCGATTCGGGTAGACCACGCCGCTCACTGCGGCCGGCGCGATGCCGCCCGGCTCGAAACGAAAGGCGCTGCCATGCCCATCAGCGATGAACGCCGGAACGACAACTACCTGAAGCAGTCCGGCCGCAAGCAGTTGACCTCCCGGCAGCGTCGGCGGGCCGAGAAGAAGAAAGCCGCACGGGGCGGTGATCGCTCGGCTCGTTGATCAGTCGGACCGTCCGACATGGCTGCACCACGCCACTTTCCGAAGCGCACCGAACCGCGCTTCAAAATAGCCGGTCGGAGGCGTGTCGCGGGCCCCTGACTGGTCGCTTCCGCTCAGTAGCATTGCGTGCGTGAATATTCACCAGTCCCCGTACCGCCGACTCGGGCGACTGCGTCTCGCGCTGGCCCCCACGCCCAGCCGGATGCTGCTGATCGGGCTGGCCCTGGTGCTGGCCTTCGCGGTCACGGCGATCATCTCCGGGTTGGCGACGAGCGCGTCGGTCAACGCCGGTCGAGAGATGGTGACCAGCGCTGCGCGGATGAGCGCCAACGCGCAGGCTCTCTACCGGTCGCTGGCCGAGGCGGACGCGGCCGCGACCGGTCGGTTCCTCGCCCCACCCGACTCCGGCCAGCGAGGTGAACTGGACGGGCGTTACCAGCGGGCGTTGTCCGAGGTACGCCGACTGCTCGGCGAATCCGCCGGCTACGTCGGCGCGGACCCCGACCGATCGGCGAGCCTGGCCCGGATCGCCAACCAACTACCGGTCTACGTCGGCCTCATCGAGAAGGCACAGGGCCTGGCCAGTGAGCCGCGCACCGAGCCGAAACGCGCCCTGCTCGGTGCCGCCTATCTTCGTCAGGCCTCCGGCTATCTGCGCAACATCCTGCTACCGGCGGCGGAGCGGCTCTGGGGCGAGGAGACGAGTCGACTGCGCGAGGCCCGCCGGGGCGGTCAACTGGCGCTGGCCGGGTCGATCGGCATCGCCCTGGCGGCCCTCGGTGCGCTGTGGTGGAGCCAGCGCTGGTTACGTAACCGCACCAAACGTCGGATCAGTCCCGGACTCGCCCTGGCCACCGTCGCACTGATCGGGACAGTGGGCTGGTTGGTCGGGTCATGGCGACACTGGCCGCAGGCCGACGAGCGGCTGTCGGTGGCGGGCGAGCAGCTCGACGAACACTGGGAACTGATCCGGATCCAACGAAGCGCGCTCCAAGCCCGCGCCGACGACAACCTCCGGCTGGGCGGCAACAGCAACCAGTTCAGCATGGCGGAGATGCAACGACGGTTCCAGGAGAACGCCGGATGTACCGGTACCGACGAACCGGACCTCGCCGCGATGACCCGGCTGATCAACGCCTGGTGCACCGCCCAGAACAACGACGTCCACGAGCGGGAACTCGTCGGCGAGCACGCGCTCGCGGTCACCGCCGCACTACCCCAGGGCAGTGTGGCCACGGCCTTCGAGGCGTACGACGCCGAGCTGACCCGCAAAATCGACGAACGTGGTGACGCCATCTACCGGGAGCTGGCCCGTACGCCGTCCGCGCCCGACTCGATGGGGTCGGTCGTACTGGTGCTGTGCCTGATCGCGACAGTGGGTGTGGCCGTGGGCATCTGGACACGAGTGAGGGAGTACCAGTGAGGATCATTCCGGCCCGCCATCGGGTCGCCGCCGGACTGTTCGTCGCGACACTGGTCAGCACCGCCGGCTGCGGCAACGCGTACCAGCCACCACCGGTGGCCTCCCCCCGCCCGGTCGGGGCACAGCAGCCCGCCTCGCCTCGGGTGCCCCGGAACGTGCCGGAGTGCGACGCGCGACAGAGCCTGGCCGCCGATCCGGCCCGGCCGCAGAAGTTCGTCGAGCAGGGCTACATCCGGGCCGGAGTGGACCAGACGATGACCCGGATGACCCACCGCGATCCGGCGACCGGCGAATTCAAGGGCTTCGACATCGACCTGCTCCGCGAGATCGCCAAGGAACTCTTCCCCGACCGGGACCCCCGGGACACCATCCGCTTCGTTGTCGTCACCTCCGCCGAACGGCAGGAACGGCTCCGGGACGGCACCGTGGACATCGTCGCCGACTCGATGACCGCCACCTGTGAACGCGCCACCGAGGTCGCCTTCTCCACCGACTACCTCGACTCGGGGCAGACCGTGCTGGTCCGAGGCGACTCGCCGTACCAGGGAATCGGTGACCTGGGCGGCAAGCCGGTATGCGCGGCCACCGGCACCACCTCGATCGGTCACCTGATCGACCGGCCGGAAAAGCCGGTACCGGTGTCGGTGCCGAACTGGACCGACTGCCTGGTCATGCTCCAGCAGAGACAGGTGGAGGCGATCTCCACCGACCACAACGTACTGCTTGGACTGCAGGACCTCGACCCGTCCACCCGGCTGGTCACCAAACCACCGCCGACCCGGCCGGCCGGCGACACCTCCTGCGACTGGCACGTGGAGCCGAAATCGGCATGCACCTGGTTCAGCGATGAGCCACATGCCATCGCCTTCCGACAGCAGGACACCACCTTCGTCAAGTTCGTCAACCACGTACTGCAAAAGCTGCGGGACAACGGGCGGTGGGAGGAGATGCACCGTACGTGGCTGCCCGAGCATCCGGACAACGGACCGCCACCCGCCCGGTACGGTCCCAACCCGGTCTGGCCGCCAGGTCTGTGAGCCCGCCGATGAGCGAACCTCTGGAGCACGAGGACCCCGGCACGGAGTTGGACCGGCTGCGGGCCGAATGCGCGCGGCTGGCCGAGGCGCTGGTCGTCCCCGACGATGACGGCTACCGCCACGTCGACCGGCATGAGGCCATCGGGGAGACCGCACGGGTCTGGCAGGACGTCCAGTGGCGGATCAACGAACTGGCCGCCCAACTGGCCGCCGCTACGCAACTGCTCGATCGGGCCGCCCTGGTACGGCAGCGCCAGCCGGCGGATCGCGTCGAGTTGACCCGGATGTTGCGCGGCCCATGCGAGGTGGTGCTCATTTCGGCGACCGGGGCTCCCGCGGAGGTGGTCCGGCAGCCATTGCCGGAGGTGATCGCCGCAGCGGGCGAAAATCACTCGGCAGTGCTGGCAGTCACCACGGCGGTCGATGCGGCCCGGAGGGCAGCGGTCGACCGCCTCGCCTCGCTCGCCGAACGGCTCGCCAACCTGGACGGTCCGGCGGGAGCCGTGCGCATGCCGACCGCCGTACTGACCGAGCTACGGGCGGAGCTGGACCTGTTGCGGGCCGGCGCCGACCGTGATCCGTTGGGTGCTGCCGAGGGTGCGTCCTGGCAGGCCCAACGGGACCGACTCGACGGCCGGATCACCGAGGTGGCGGCCCGGATCGGCCGGGCCGAGCAGCTACGCCACCAACTACCCGACGCCGTCGACGAACTCCGCATGCTGATCGGCCGGCTCGACGCTCACGAAACCGAGGCGCGGCTGGCCTGGCGGGGCTTGGCCGCCGTGCCCGGGGAGGCGGCCGTCGGCGCACCCGAACCTCGGGCCGGCACGCTCCGGGCTCGGCTCCGGCGCCTTGAGCAGCGCTGCCGGCAGGACGAATGGTGGGACGCGGCCGGCGAACCGGAGGCCGCCCCGCAGCTCGGTGCCGAGGTGGCCAGCGCGACGGTGCTCGCGGAGCGCACCCGGGACACGGCGGTGGCGCACCGGCGGCGGCTGGCCGAGTTCCGGGTCGAACTTCGGGGCCGGCTGGAGGCATTCCGACACAAGGCGATCAGCCTCGGCCGATCCGAGGACCTGATGCTGACCGACCTCTACGACGAGGCCCGGCGACTGCTGCGCGCCGATCCACTGGACGCGTCCGCAGCGGACCAGGCGGTCTGGCGCTACCAGAGTGCGGTGAACGAGGAGGCACAGCCGTGACGACCTGTCTCGCCCGGGACTGCCCGGGTGCCGTCGACCCGGACGGATTCTGTCTCAAATGGGGACACCAGTGCCGTGGCCTGAGCGGGGACAGCGGCGACTCGGATCCGGGCAGCAACGGCTCCGGTCCAGGCGGCAGCGGGCCGGGTGCCAGGGGTACTGGCTCCAGCGGCGGCACCGGCAGTGGCACCGGCAGTGGTGGCACGGGTTGGGCTGGGCTGGGAACGATGGCCGGCATGGGCGGGGGAATCGGGTCGGCAGGGCAAGTCGCCACCCGCCTCTGGTTCGGGCTGGTGCAGATGCCGGTGGTGCCGCCGCGCGACCCGATGACCGCGATCCGCGTCGACCACGCCGTACCGGAGCCGGCCCGGCTCTGTGGCAAGTCGACCTGCCGGCGGCCGGTGGGGCGTACCGAGGGGACCGACGCGGGGCTCGCCGAAGGCTTCTGTCCCCGCTGCGGCACCCCGTTCTCGTTCGTCCCGCCGCTGCACGAGGGTGATGTCATCAAGCAGCGCTACGTGATCCAGGGCTGCATCGGTTACGGCGGCATGGGCTGGATCTTCGCCGCGCGGGACGAGGACATGGACGGCAGCTGGCGGGTGCTCAAGCGCCAGCGGGCCGCCGAGGACGCTGCCTCGGCCGAGGCCTTCGTCGGGGAACGCAAGGCACTGATCGCCCTGGACCACCCCAACATCGTCAAGATCTACGACTTCGTCCGCCCGGACGCGGCCGACGGTACGCCGTACATCGTGATGGAGTTCGTCGGCGGCCGCTCGTTGGACGAGATGCGCCCCCGGCCCCCCGGGTGGGGAGTCTCCGGCCCGCTGCCGCTGGAGCAGGTGCTCGGCTACGGGCTGGCCATCCTGGACGCCTTCGAGCACCTGCACGAACAGGGCTGGCTCTACTGCGATCTCAAGCCGGACAACGCCATGCACGTTGGTCACCGACTCAAACTGCTGGACCTGGGAGCCGCCCGGCGCGCCGGTGACCTGGACAGTCCCATGCTGGGCACTCGAGGGTTCGAGGCCCCGGAGATCCGCGACCAGGGCGCTCGGGCCGCGTCGGTGCAATCCGACCTGTACACGGTGGGTCGTACCCTCGCCGCCCTCAGCCTCGCCGCGAACACCGGCCAGTTCGTCAGCCGGTTCCCTGACGGCCAGTTCCTGGAATCCCCACCGCAACTGCTGGTCGAACACGAGTCGTACCGTCGGTTGCTGGTCCGGGCCACCGACCCGGACCCGGCCCGACGTTTCGACAGTGCCGCCACGATGCGTGCCCAGGTGCGCGGCGTCCTGCGGCAGGTGCTGGCCGAGCGGGGCGAGGAGCCTCCGCCGGAGGCGTCGAGCCTGTTCGGGCTGCCACCTCGGCCGTTCGGCGCGCACGAGGACCTCACCGAGCCGGTGGCGGCGACGACGATCGCCACCACGCTGCCCGCGCCGCTGGTGGACCTGGCCGACCCGGGCGCCGGCTTCCTCGGCTCGATCGGTGCCGTCCGGCCGGCGGAGCTGATCGCGCTGCTGAGCCGGGCTCCGGAACGCACTCGGGACGTGCTGTTGCGGCTGGTGCGGGCGCATTTGGAGGCCGGGCATCCCGAAGCCGCCGCCGAGACGCTCGCCGAGGCCGCATCCCGGGACGATGGCGACGACCGGGACTGGCGGTTGAGCTGGCACCGGGGGCTGGTCGCCCTCGCCAGCAATGAGATCGCCGCCGCCCGGGACGAGTTCGACACCGTGTACGGGTTGGTCCCCGGCGAGCTCTCCGCTCGGCTCGGCCTCGCCGCCGCCACCGAACTTACCGGTGACACGGCCACCGCAGCCCGCCATTATGCGGCGGTCTGGGCCACCAACCGCGCCTCGATCAGTGCCGTCTTCGGTCTGGCTCGGACCCGGCTGGATCAGGGCGACCGGCGGGGTGCCACCGCCGCCCTGGAACAGGTGCCGGAGACCGCCAGTCACCGGGTGCCGGCGCAGATCGCCAAGGTACGCGTCCTGCTCAGCACCGAACCGGCGGCCGGTCCGTCGGAGGCAGACCTGGTCGACGCTGCGGCAACGGTCGAGGGCCTGCCGGTGACCGGGTCCACCCGGGATTCGTTGACGGCGGAGGTGCTGGAGGCCGCGTTGGCCTGGCGGCTCCCCCGGCAACGCGGATCCTCCGGCCAGGTGTTCGGGGTCGCACTCGACGAGTCGGCGCTGCGCCTGCGACTGGAGCGGGCCTACCGCTCGCTGGCCCGACAGAGCATGCGCCGCCGGGACCGGGTCGCGCTGGTCGATCGGGCGAATGCGGTACGCCCCTGGACCTGGACGTGAGAGCGAAGTCAACGGACCTTCGACACCCTCGACGACAACGCGGTGACCGTACCCGACGACCCGGGAGGCAGGCCGGTGGAGACCCGCCCAAGCTTCGACATAACCTCGCACTACGAGATGTACCTACCGACCGAGGGCAGCCTGGTGGACATCGTCGCCACCGTACGCAGTACCCGGACGGAGGCGGAGGCGGACGCCCCCGCGCCGGCGGCCGCACCACGGCTGGCCGAGGTGATCCTGTTGGACTGTTCCGGGTCGATGGGTGCCCCGGCGACCAAACTGTTCCAGGCACGTAGGGCTGCGGCAGCGGCGATCGATGCGCTCCGGGACGGCGTCCTCTTCGCGGTGGTCGCCGGTACCCACCGGGCCGAGATGATCTATCCGGGTGAGCCCAGCCTGGTCCCCGCCACCGATCGGCGGCGCGCTGCCGCCAAGGAGGCGCTACGGCGGATCGGTGCGGGCGGCGGAACGGCGATGAGCACCTGGCTCCGCCTCGCCGACCGGATCTTCACCGGGCAGGCCGGAGCCATCCGGCACGCCATCCTGCTGACCGACGGAAAGAACGAGAGCGAACCGCTGTCCGAGTTGGAGGCGGCGCTGGCCGCCAGCGCCGGCCGGTTCACCACCGACTGCCGGGCCATCTCCGACCGGCCCGGGGTGGACACCTGGCGAGGCACGGAACTGCTGCGCATCGCCGACGCGCTCGGGGCGAACCCGGTGGTGCCGGTGGAGGATCTCGACCGCCTCGCCGGTGAGTTCACCGACATCATCTCGGCGGCGATGAGCCAGCGGGTGGGTGACGTACGGCTCCGGGTTCGCACCTCGGCGCTGGCCACGGTGCGGTTCGTCAAGCAGGTGCATCCCACCATCGCCGACCTCACCGAACTCGGCGAACGGGTGGACGAACAGACCATCGAATATCCGATCGGAGCCTGGGGTGACGGGCACCGCGACTATCACATTGGCCTGTCCGTGCAGCCGATGGCCGCCGGGGAGACGAGGCGGGTGGGCTGGCTGAGCCTGCTGGTGCCCGGCCCGGGCACCGACGGCGGGGTCGAGGAGGTGGGGCAGTCGGCCGTGGCGGTGGAATGGACCGAGGACATCGCCCGCTACACCGGAATCAACCCCACCGTCGCCCACTACACCCGGCAACACGAACTGGCGGGGGCGATCCGGGCGGCCTGGGAAGCATTCGACCGGCGTCGGCTGGCCGAGGCGGAGACGCTGATGGGCCGAGCGGTGGCGCTGGCGTACCAGGCGGGTGCCCACGACAAGCTCGCCGTCTTCGCCCGCGTGGTGGAGATCAAGGACGCCGCCGCCGGGCTGGTCCGACTCCGACCGGACGTGGACGCCGGGCACTGGCAGGTACCGACGGTGACCGGTCACCACACCCAGGCCTGGGGTACGGCTGGCCCGGTGGCCGTCGGACCCGAGGCGGGAGTGCCGGCCCAGGCCGAGTCGGACCCACCGCCCCCCGACGAGGCCTGCCCCCGGTGCCAGACTCGGCGCCGGGGCCGCTTCTGTGAGCGGTGCGGCTACGACTTCGTCACGGGCACCGGTGGGCGATGAAATGTTGAGTGAGGCCGACAGCATCGCGTCGATCATCGGTACCTCACTCGCGCTGCTCCTCGCCGCGATCGGTGGCATCGCCGCCTGGCGACGCCACCGGGAGAGCCGGTCCGAGGCAGCCGCACCGGTACGCAGCCTGCTCTCCACCCAGCGCAGTGGAGTACTCGCGCACGCCCACCGGTTCCTCGACGGCAACGTCTCCCCGTTGGCCGTGGTCTACGTGCCGCAGCGCATCCTCGGCGACGGTGGCGACGGGAGCCCGCCCCCTGCCGCCGGAAGCGTGGCCACACCGGTCGCAGCGGACCGGTTACTCCACACCGACCGGCATGTGCTGCTGATCGGTACGGCCGGCAGCGGCAAGACCGCTTTCGTCGGGCATGCCTTGACGGAGCGGGCCCGAAGCTGGGCTGGCCGTACCCGCGCCCATGGTCGGAAGGTTGCCGAGGTGGGGGTGACCATCCCAGCGACCGCCCTGATCGGCCGATCGCTGCCCGAGGCGATCGCCAGGACGTACCGGTCCGAGCTGCCGCAGTGGCTGCTCGTCCAGCGCCCCGCCCCGCACGCACGCTGGTTGGTGCTGGTCGACGGGCTCGACCAGATCACCGACAGCAACGTCCGGTCCCGGGTCCTCGGTCAGCTCCGGGAGTGGGCGGGCCGGACCGACCATCCCTACCGTCTGCTGCTCACCACCCGCCCCCTGGCCGAGGAGGAGAGCACCGCGCTGCGCGACCGCTTCGCCGAGCACCGACTGTTGCCGTTCGACGAGGACGACCTGGCGAGCTTCGCCCGACGCTGGTTCACCGCCCGCATCCCGGACCCGACCCGAGCGGCAACTGCCGGCGAGCGGTTCCGCGCCGACCTGGCCCAGGCGCGGCTGGACGAGCTGGCGTACCACCCGCTGCTGGTCACCCTCGCCGCCCTGACCTGGGAGCGGCGCTCCGGGCCCGTACCGGACGGGGCCGAGTTGCCCCCGCTCCCGCCGGGCCGGGCCGAGTTTCTGGACCGATTCGTCACCCACCTGGTCGCCGGGGCAGACGCCGCGGTCGACACGTTGGTCGAGGCGCTGCGTCACCGCGCTGGCCCGGGGACGACCATCGCCGACTGGCTGGCGGAGCATGTCGGTGAGGTGTTCGAGGCGGCTGCCGAGGGATATCTGCGGACCGGCCGGGCGGTCCCCGAGGCGGTGTCGTGGATCGACCGGCACGCACCCGCGGCTCCGACCGGTCTGCTTCCGGACTGGCCCAACCGGATCGCCGCGTTGCTGGTCGGCACCGGTTTGTTCACCCCTCTGGGGGTCGATGTCGAGCCGGTCGCCCACGGGGTCGCGGAATACCTGGCGGCCGGTCCGCTGGCCCGGTCCTGGCACGAGGAGCGGTGGCTGACGCTGATGGCCGATCCTGCCACCCGGGGCATGGCGGGTTTCGTGCTCGCGCGCGCCGGTCTGGAGACCGAGCCGTTCCTCCGCCGATTGGCCGACGGCCCTGATGACCGGGTGCTGGCCGTGGGCCACCTGCTGGCCGCCGGCACCCCGGTCGGCCCGGAGGTCCGTGACGAGGTCCTCGCCGCACTGCTGCGCACCTGGTACGAAGGCAGCGGACGGGTCGCCGCCGAATGCCTGTCGGTACTCGGCGCCCTCGTCACCACCCCGTCGCTACGCCAGGCCATCTACCACATCGCCACCGATTCCCGCTGGCCACGACGGGTACGTGGAGCCGCCAGCACGTTCATCGCGGTGCCGGCACTGCGTCAACGTCCGGGAACCGCCGACCACCCGACGGGGTGATCGATGACCGGAATGTCGCACCGCCGGGCGACGACACGCCCACCCGCCGGGCGCCGTGGCCCTACACCCGGCATTCGCACACCTGTCGGGTAACTTCGTCACCTGGCCCTGCCAGCACCACTCGACAGGAGAAGTTCCAAGCATGGGTAGAAAGACCGTTCACGTCTCCGACTTCAGCGGTATGGTCCTCCAGCCGGACGACGAGGTGGTCCGGGTGGTCGTCCTGGAGCATCCGGACCTGGTCGCCGGTCCCGTGCAGTTGGACGCCCGGCCCATTGAAATCGAGAGCATCGACGACGCGGCCCTGGACGTCGCGGTCGTGGAGATCCACGACCGGCACGGCGGCGGCGAGCCGCGCCGAGTGACGCTGACCGCCGGCGAGTTCGACGCTCTGGCCACGGACGTGCCGATGGCCCAGTTGCTGCGGACCGCCGAGCGGATCCGGCCGCCGAAGGGCAGCCGGAAGAGCGCCGAGAAGGTCGACTACGCCACGTTGGAGCACGCGGGCAAGCCGCACCGGGGCAAGGTCACCGAGGAGGAGGCGCTTCTCGTCCGCGACCAACTGGAGGAGATCAACAAGCGGCTCGCCGACGAGGGACTTCGGCAGATCGATCCAGCCGACCCTGACCACGCGGCGCGGTACGGCTTCCCGCTGTCGGCCTGACCACACGGGTAACGAATGGACGCCGGCCGCTCGCCTGTTGCGGCCGGCGTCTCGTGAAAATTCTTTACCACGACGTCTTTCGATAGACAGCTATTCCTGTCAACCTGGCATCTACCAACTGCGATGTCAGGAGGCCCTCATGTCCCTCCGCCGCTTCACCATCCCCCTGGTCACCGCCCTCGCGGTCGTACTCGGCATCGCCCCGCCCGCGCAGGCCGATCCGATCACCTACACCGCCCTCGGTGACTCGTACTCCTCCGGCACCGGCACGCGGGAGTACTACCCGGACAGTGGGGACTGTCTGCGCTCCGCACACGCCTATCCGGTGCTCGTCGCCAACCGGTCCGGTGCCACGCTCACCTTCGCCGCCTGTTCCGGTGCCAAGGTAGCCGACATCCTCAATGGTCAACTGGCCAGCCTCACCAGCGAAACCGACCAGGTCACCGTCTCCGCCGGCGGCAACGACGTCGGCTGGAGTTCAGTGATCACCGAGTGCGCCAAACCGTGGCCGTACACCTGCTGGGGGAAGATCGACAACGCGGAGAACCAGATCCGCAACACCCTCCCCGGCCAACTCGACCAGCTCTACGCCCGGATCCGGGACCTCGCGCCCACCGCCCGAGTGGTCGTCGTCGGTTATCCCCGGATGTTCAACGGCGAAGAGTGCAACGTGATCGCCCGAATCTCCCCCGGCGAGCAGGCCGAACTCAACTCCGCAGCCGACCTGCTGGCCACGACCCTCCAGGCGCGGGCCGCCGCGCACGGGTTCGGTTTCGTCGACGCACGTGGTCCGTTCACCGGACACGCCGTCTGTGACGACGTCGAATGGCTCAACGGGACGTCCCTGCCGATCCGCGAGTCGTACCACCCCAACCGAGCGGGCCAGGCCGGATACGCAAACCTGGTCGACGCCGCGCTATCCAACTCGGCGGTGCCGGCCGCCGCGTGAGCGGTTCCCGCCGCCACATGACGGGTTCCGGCAGCCTCGTAACCCGGTTCCGACCAGTAGTTACTCGACGGCGTGCGCGAGCGCGCCGTCGACGGAACCGACGCGCCGACTGGTCTGGGCGTGGACCGTGAACCGCAGCGACCGGGCCTCGGTCAGGCAGTCGCGCAGCGGCCGAACGAGGTCCCGATGCTCCGGGCTGCGCTCCCACGCCTCAAAGTGCCCCAACGTCACCCACTCGCTGGTGATCAGCCACTGTTCCGGGTCGGTGGCCGAACGGCACACCTGGTCCACCAGGTGGCCGGGCACCCCCTCGGCCACCAGGTAGCGGATCTGCTCGTACGCCCGCAGGAACTCGTCGGTGCGGTCCAGCGGCACCCGGATCAGGAACAGCACCCGCGCCTTCTCTGGTTTGGTCATCCGACCCGCTCCCCTCGTGCCTGGTCCCGGTCCTGGGCCGTTACCTGACGCAGCACCAGCGAACTGTTGAAGCCGTCGAAGCCACGTGCGTTGACCATCGCCACCTCGACCGACCCGGTCCGGGAGTGCCGAACGAAGTCCAGCTCACAGCCGGCGGCCGGCTCGTCCATCCCGGCGGTGGGCGGCAGCAGACCGTACCGCAGCGACAGCAACGCGTTCGCCACATCCAGCGCCGAGCCGCCCTGGTGCGCCCGGCCGACCAGCGGCTTCTGGGTGGTGACCGGGGGTGGCTGCCCGTCGAAGGCCGAGCGCAGGGCCGCCGCCTCCGACCGGTCGTAGCGCGGCACACCCAACGCGTCGGGAAACACCACATCCACCTGCCCCGGTTCCGTCCCGGCGCGCTCCAGGGCCAGCCGCATCGCTCGGGCGTACTGCGTGGTGTCCCCGCCGTGCCGGCCACTGTGTCGCGCATCGTGGGTGGCCCCCCAACCGACCACCTCGCCATAGATGGTGGGCGCGCCCCGGGCCAGGGCGTGGTCGAGGTCCTCGACCACAAAGACCGCGCCGCCCTCCCCCGGCACGTAACCCGCCGCCGCCGTGTCGAACGGCCGGTACGCGCGGGCCGGGTCGGTGGCCACACTCAGCAGCCCGCTGCGCGCCTGACAGGCCAGGGCGTACGGGCTCAACGCGCACTCGGTGCCCCCGGCGAGCGCCACCGGGGTGCCCCGCCGGATGGTGCGTACGGCATGTGCCAGGCTGTCCAGCCCACCGGCCGCCTCGGCGACCAGCACACCGCACGGCCCCTTGAACTGATGGTGGATGGAGACCTGACCGACGCTGGCCGCGTAGAACCAGGCGATCGACTGGTACGCCCCGACCGTGCGCGACGGTCGACTCCAGAGCCGCTGGAGTTCCCGCTGTCCGAACAGGTTCCCGCCGGATGAGCTGGCCAACGCCACCGCGTGGGCGTACGGATCCTCGGCGGTCTCGGGCAGCCGGGCGTCGGCCAGCGCGAGGCTGGTGGCGGCGAAGCCGAGATGGGTCCAGCGGTCGGTCTGCACCACGCGCCGGTTGTCCGCGTACCGGTTCGCGTCGAAGTCGGGCACCTCGCCGGCCAACGTGGTGTCGTAGCGCTCCGGGTCGAACAGGCTGATCCGCCCGATCCGGTTCTCCCCGGCCAGTACGGACTTCCAGTGGGCGTCCGCGCCGATGCCACTGGGCGCCACCACCCCAATTCCGGTGACCACGGCGCGGACGGTCATCGATCCACCTCGGTCAGCCGCTTGAAGATCATCGCGGACTGGAACCCGCCGAACCCGCTGCCCACCGAGAGCGCCACATCCACCGGCACGTCCCGCGCCACGTTCGGCGTGTAGTCCAGGTCGCACTCGGGGTCCCGGGTCGCCCAGTTCGCCGTCGGCGGCACCACCCCGTACTCGATGGCCAGCGCGCAGGCGGCCATCTCGATGGCACCGATCGCCCCCAGCGAATGCCCGATCATCGACTTGATCGAGCTGATCGGCACCTGGTAGGCGGCCTGGCCCAACGCCCGCTTGAACGCGGCGGTCTCGTGCCGGTCGTTCTGCCGGGTGGCCGAGCCGTGTGCGCTGATGTACGACACCTCGGTCGGGTTGATCCGCCCCTGCCGCATGGCGTCCTCGATGGCCAGTGCCATCTCCGCCCCGTCCGGACGCAGCCCGGTCATGTGGTAGCCGTTGGCCCGGTTGGCGTAGCCGACGACCTCGCAGTAGACCCGAGCGCCCCGACGGCGGGCATGGGTCAACTCCTCAAGTACCAGCACCGCCGCCCCTTCAGCGAGGACGAACCCGTGCCGATCCGCGTCGAAGGGCCGGGAGGCGTGGGCGGGATCGTCGTTGTCCGGGGTGGTGGCCTTGATCGCGTCGAACGAGGCGACGGTCACCGGTGAGATCGGCGAGTCCGAGGCCCCCGCAACGATCACGTCCGCCTCACCGTCCTGGATCAGCTGGTGCGCGTAGCCGATCGCGTCGATGCCCGAGGTGCAACCGGTGGAGATCACCTGGGCCGGCCCGTGCAGCCCGTGTCGGCAGGCCACGTCGGCGGCCAGGCTGCTGGGCACCAACGCCTGGTAGAGGTACGGGCCGGTGCAGTCCGGGTCGACCAGCCACTCGGCCCCCGAATCACTGGCCACCACGTACTCCTGTTCCAGAGCCATGGTGCCGCCAACCGCCGTACCGAGAACCACCCCGGTGTGCTGACGGGTCGCCTCGGTCAACTCCAGTCCGCTGTCGGCCAACGCCTCGGTCGAGCCGGCGAGCGCGAACTGCACGTACCGGTCGGCTCGCCGCCGCTCGCGGGGGGTGAGCCCGGCCGCCACCGGGTCGAAGTCGCACTCGGCGGCGACCTGGGACCGGAACGGGGACGGGTCGAAGAAGGTGATCCGGCGGGTGGCGGTCTGTCCCTCGGTGATGGTGGTCCAGAACTGCTTGCGGGTCACCCCGCCGGGGGCCACCACGCCGATGCCGGTCACGACCGTACGCCGGGAGGTCATGACGCGAACTCCGGTCTGCCGTTCTGAAGAGCTGTGTCCTCTTCGCTTCGCGACTGCGGGGCTCGCAAAACCGGCTCACTCCTCGCGCTCGCAGGTCCTTCGGTGTCGACGTGACCCAGTTCCGGTCGGGGGGCCAGCGGACCGAGCTGGAAGACCACCTCGGCCGGTTCGGTGCCCGTGTTGCGCAGCCGGTGTCGGGTGTTGACGGCGACGAACAGCGCCTCCCCCTGGGCCAACGGCACCGGCTCACCGTCCAGATCGACGGTGATGGCGCCACGGGCGACGTAGAGGAACTCCTCGCTGTACGGGTGATAGTGCTCGGCGATGCGTTCACCGGGGGCGAGGGTGGCCACGCCCAGGAAACCCGAGGTGCTGCCGACGGTACGTGGACCGAGCAGGACCCGCAGTTCACCCCCTCGCCGCCGGTCCGGGACGATCTCCCGGGCCGCCACTCGGATCCGCTTCTGCTCAGTCATGGTGGGCTCCCGCAGAGGTGTCGACGGCACGATCCTGGGCGGCGATCTGCTCGATCTTGTCCCGGATGATGTCCAGCTGGATACGACTGTTGGTGTTGATGCGCGCGGTCATCTGCGCGTTGTCGACCGGGGCGGTGGGACGCATGGCGAAGTCCTGGATCCAGATCATGCGGGTGCCGCCGGTGGGAAGTTCCTCGTAACGCCAGTGGATGCGCATGTATTCGAAGGGCCCGGTCTCCACCCGGTGCGCGTGCACCTCGTGCGTGGTCGGGTCCATGGTGCGTTGACTGACCCAGCTCCACGAGATGCCGTTCTCATCCGGGAACATGGTCAGCCGGAACAGCACCGTGTAGCCGCGTTGCTCCAGTAGCTCCACCGACTGGTACTCGGTGAACAGTGCGGTCCAGCGGGTGACGTCGTTGGTGTGTTCCCAGACCAGGGGCAGTGGTGCGGCGATCTCGACGCTGTTCTCGGTATGTCCGGGCGGGTCGGCCTGGACCGCTCCGACCAGCCCCGCCGGCTCCGGGGCGGTCGTGGTCCGGCCGGTCCCCTGGTCGACCACACTGGCCAGTGCGGGGATGCTCAGGTTTCGCGAGTCCTCCGGAATCTGCACCTGGTAGCGGTCGGCGACGACGGCCTGGAGTTCGAGCAGGGCCAGGGAATCCATGCCCAGCTCCTCCAGCGACGCCCCCGGCGAGGCCGCCGCCGCCTCGGCGTTCAGACCACAGTTTCGGACGAGAATCGTGGTGATCTCGTCGGCCGTCGTCAGCCGGTCCTCCTGGTTGATGGTCATCCGGTCCTCCTCTAACGGGCGGGTGGGTCGTTCACCGGACCGTCGGCCGACGGTCCGGGATCACGCAGCAGCCGGTCGACCAGTCCGGTCGAGTACTGCCCCTTGCGGAACCGTGCGTCGTCCAGGACCCGCCGGATGAAGGGGATGGTGGTGCACACCCCTGGTCCGGCGATGTCGAACTCGTCGAGGGCGCGCTCCATCCGGTCGAGCGCCAGTTCTCGCTCCGGTGCCCACACCACGACCTTGGCCAGCAGCGAGTCGTAGTGCGGACCGATCACGTAGCCGGGGAAACCGTGGGTGTCGACCCGGGTGAACGGGCCACCCGGCGGGTGGAACCACTCCAACCGGCCGGGTGTCGGCACGAAGTCCCGCGTCGGGTCCTCGGCGTTGACCCGGCACTCCACGGCGACCCCGCGCAGCCGTACGTCCGCCTGGCGGATGCGCAGCGGCACACCGCTGGCGATGTGCAACTGCTCGTGCACCAGGTCGATACCGGTGATCATCTCGGTCACCGGATGTTCCACCTGGATACGGCAGTTCATCTCCATGAAGTAGAAGTTCTCGGCCTCGTCCACCAGAAACTCGAACGTTCCGGCACCGCTGTAGCCAACCTCCACCGCGCCGCGTACCGCCGCGCCGGCCATCGCGTTCAGGGTGGCGGCCGACAGCCCCGGTGCCGGGCCCTCCTCCACCAGCTTCTGGTGGCGGCGCTGCACCGAACAGTCCCGGGTGCCCAGATGTACGCCGTTGCCGTGCCCGTCACACAGCACCTGCACCTCGACGTGACGGGCCTGGGCGAGGTAGCGCTCGACGTACACCCGGTCGTCACCGAAGACCGCCCGCCCCACGGCCCGGGTCCGGGCGTACGCGCCGGCGAAGTCCGCCCCGGACCGGACAACCGTCATGCCCCGACCGCCGCCCCCGGCCGCCGCCTTGATGATCACCGGGTAGCCGATCTCGTCGGCGACCGTCCGGGCCTCACCGACCGTCGCCAGCGTCTCGATGCTGCCCGGCAGCAACGGCAGCCCGGCGGTACGCATCAGCCGCCGGGCGGTGGCCTTGTCCCCGAGCGCCGTCATCACCTCAGGGCGAGGGCCGATGAAGACCAGCCCGTTGTCGGCACAGATCTCGGCGAAGTCGGCGTCCTCGGAGAGGAAGCCATACCCGGGGTGGACTGCCTGCGCGCCGGTCAACCGAGCCGCCTCGATGATGGCCGCGGCATTCTGGTAGCTGCGCCGGCTGGCCGGCGGACCGATCTGCACCGCCTCGTCGGCGAACCGAACCACGGCGGAGTCGCTGTCTGCGGTGGAGTGCACCGCCACGGTACGGATACCCAGTTCGCGGCAGGCCCGGGCGACCCGGAGCGCGATCTCCCCCCGGTTGGCGATTAATACCTTCTCGAACATCAGCGGCCGTCCTCGGACTCAGGCGGGAACCAGGGCGACCAGCGCCTGTTCGAACTCGACCGGTTCGCCGTCGCGGACCAGCAGCTCGGCGACCTTGCCGGCCTGTTCCGCGGTGATGTGGTTCATCAGCTTCATCGCCTCGACGATTCCGATCACCTGGCCGGCCTCGATCACGTCGCCGACCTCGACGAAGGGGGCTGCACCGGGCTCAGGCGCGCGATAGAAGGTGCCGACGATCGGCGAGACGACCATCACCCGCCCTTCGGTATCGGCCTTGACCTCCGGTACGACCAGCGGAGCCGGCGCGGCGGCGTCGGATTCGACCGGCATCGGCCAGGCCGCGTGCCACTCGATCTCCACCGCCGCGTCACCACTGCGCATGCTGAGCCGGCGCAACGGTCCAGCCACCTCGGTCACCAACTGGCGAGCCTGCTGGCGCAACTGCGCCAGCACCTCGCCGCCGGCTGGTTCGCCGCTCATCGGAACCCCACCCCGCTCGGCATCGGTGGCCCCGCCGCCTGCGGAGCAAACGGCGATGGCACCGGCGACTGAACGGGCACCGCCACAGTGGGTGGGGTGTGCGGGGCGGGCACAGTCACCGGAGGCGGGGCGGGGCGGGCCGAGGCACCGTATCGCCGGAAGCGCTGCCGACGCTGCTGGACCAGTGTCTTGGCGGGCACTGCCAGCAGCGGCGCTAGGGCCTCCCCAAGTGCCTGGCGCAGCAACTCGGCCGCGCCGAGCGGATCGCGGTGCGCCCCGTCGGTCGGCTCCGGGACCACCGCGTCGGTGATGCCGAGCCGCAACAGCTCGGGGGCGGTGATCCGCAGCGCTCGGGCCGCCCGGGGCGTGGCGGTCGGATCGTTCCACAGGATGGCGGCGCAGCCCTCCGGACTGATCACCGAATAGACGGCGTTCTGCAACATCAGCACCCGGTCGGCGACGGCCAGCGCAAGAGCACCGCCACTGCCGCCTTCTCCGGTGATCACCGCGACGACCGGGGTCGCCAATCCGGTCATGCTCAGGATGCTGTCGGCGATCGCAGCGGCTTGGCCGTGCTCCTCCGCCTCGATCCCCGGGTACGCCCCCGGCGTGTCGATCAGCGTCACCACCGGCAGCCCCAACCGGACGGCCAGTCGCATGACCCGTTGCGCCTTGCGGTAACCGGCCGGGCTGGGCATCCCGAAGTTGCGGGCCAGCAGTTCCCGGGTGTGGTGCCCCTTCTGGTGGCCGATTACGGCCAGGTGCTGGTCCCCGAGCCGGGCAAGGCCGGCGACAATCGCCGGGCAGTCGGCCCCGAGCCGGTCGCCGTGCAGTTCGACGAAGCTGTCGAAGGTGGTGGCCAGATAGTCGAGCGTGGTCGGTCGACCGGTGTCCCGGGCCGCCTGGACGCCCTGCCACGCGTCCCGTTCGGAGATCCGCCCGGGGTCGGTGACCAGCACGGATTCCACCCCCAGCCGATCGGCGCCCCCGGCACCTCGCTCGGCGTACCCGGCGGCGAGCAGCGACATGAGCCGACTACGTAAGGCACGCCGCTCGACCACCATGTCCACCTGCCCGTGCCGCAACAGGAACTCGGCGGTCTGGAACCCCTCGGGCAGCGGCTGGCGGATGGTCTGACGGATCACCCGAGGGCCGGCGAACCCCATCCGGGCCCCGGTCTCCGCCACCACCACGTCGGTGTTGGTGGCGAACGACGCGGCCACTCCACCGAAGGTCGGGTCGGTGATGACGCTGACGGTAAGCACGCCTGCCTCGCGCAGGGCGGCGACGGCCTGACTCACGGCCGCCATCTGCATCAGGGCCAGGGCACCCTCCTGCATTCGTGCCCCACCGGAGGCGGTGACCAGCAGCAGTGGGCGGCGGGTCGCCAGCGCCCGTTCGGCGGCGCAGATGATCAACTCGCCGACGGCCGAGCCCAGGCTGCCGCCAAGAAACCGGAAGTCCATCACCGCGAGGACGATCGGGTGGCCACCGATGCCGGCCTCTCCGCAGAGCACCGCCTCGGTCAGCCCGGTGTCGGCTCGGGCCGCGGCCAGCCGCTGCGGATACGGCATCGAATCGACGAAGCCGACCGGGTCGACTTGCGCCGCCTCGTTGGGCAGCGGCCGGAAGGTGTCCGGATCGACCAGTTGCCGGATCCGTTCCCCGGCGTCCAACCGTCGGTGGTCGCCGCACTCGGGACAGACGTCGAGGTTGCGCCGGAGCCGTTTGCGGTAGAGCAGCGTCGCACAACCGGCGCAGCGCAGCCAGGGTTGCGGGTCCACGACCGTACTGGTGGTCATCGTCTGCCCCCGGTGGTCACGACCGGTGCGTCCCAGTGGTAGAAGCACTGGGCCACCGCGTCCTGCGGCGAGCGCCAGGTCGGCAGGTACGGCGAGATGTAGGGCAACAGCCGTTCGCTGACCCGGACAAACTCGGGGTGCGCGCGTGCCACCGCCAGGGCGGGGCCGCTCGGCTGCGCGGTCTCCACCAGATGGACGTACAGGTCGTCCAGCCGGTACAAGGACCGATGCCGTACGCCGACGATGCCCGGTAGCTCCGTCTCATCCGATTCGGCAAAGATCTGTGCCACCTGCTGCTCAGCGCCGGGAGCGACCTTGGCGACGATCAGTGAGCGATGCATCCGTGACCTCCCAACGGCCGGTACGCACACCGGCTCCGGTCGACGCGCGGCACCTGGGTAATTCCCAGGCCGATACCACCATCGACCCACCCAGACGGGTAGTGGCCACGATGCGCGGGGCACCGTCATCCGGTTGTCACGGGCCGGCCACCGCCACCGTCACCGTGGTGACGCTGACGTGACGCCGGTGGTGACGGCCCCTGCCGAGGCTGACGACAACCCCGGCCAAATTGAATACGCAGAGTAAGAAAATTCGCCGCCCACTGCACCGCCCCCGCGCGCCCGAAGCTCGCTTGACAGCGCATCAACCCCACCCTGACCAGCATGTCCATCGTGTTCACGACTCGCCGGCGGGCGATCGAGAAGCGCTCCGCGACAGCGACAGAGATTGACTTAGCGTAACGGAATTTGCTACTCTTCGTTTGCTCTCGCGATGGCGGGCGTCCCCCTGAGGACAGCCTCCCGGGCGTACTTCCGGGACAGAGTTCGGGACAAGGTTCCGGTGCAGGGGGTTCAGCCGTGACCTCTGAGGGCAGCAGTACGCCGGCTCCCGCCCCACGCCGACCGACCGGCGGCGGCACCGCCCGAGCCCGACCCACCCAGCTCTTCCTCCTCGACGGCTTTCGGCTGCTGACCGGGGGGAAGCCAACGTCGGTACCGCGGGGCCTACAACGGACCATCGCGCTGATCGGGCTGCGCCCGAACGCCACCCGTACCCATCTGGCCGGGCTGCTCTGGCCGGATGCCTCCGAGGATCGGGCGTTGTCCTGTCTGCGTACCGCCCTGTGGCGGCTGCGGCGGCACGCGTACTGCCCGATGCTGGTCACCGGCGACACGGTCCGCCTCGACCCGAGTGTCGAGGTGGACGTCGACGAGCTGGTGCGTACCGCCGCCTGGGTGCGCGACGGTGGGGATCCACGCCGGGCCGGCACGGTGCTCACCGCCGGCCGGCACGACCTGTTACCCGGCTGGTACGACGACTGGGTGCTGCTGGAACGGGAGCGACTACGCCAGTTGCGACTGCACACCCTGGAGGAGGTGGCCCGCGCCTACCTGCGGGCCGGTCAGCACGGTGAGGCGTTGCAGGCCGCGATCGAGGCGATGCGGGCCGAACCGTTGCGGGAGACACCGCACCGACTGATCGTCGAGGTGCACCTGGCCGAGGGCAATGCCTACGAGGCACTGCACGCCTTCTACGTCTACCGCGACCTGATCCTGCGCGACCTTCAGCTCGAACCGTCGACCGCGATGTGCGCCCTACTCGACCACATCCTCGCCCCGCTCGGGCGGCGGCCTCCCCGCCCGCGCTGACCGCAGGCTTTCGCCCGGCCCGGCCGGCATCGGATCAGGCTGGCATCAAATCAGGCCGACATCGGATCAGGCCGGCGATTCGTCGGCTCGCTGATGCCGGGTCAGCACGATCCCGCCCAGGGTCGAGGCCGCCAGCAGTCCGGCACCTACCGCACCGAACGGTGAGCGGGTGTCGATGACCGCACCTCCGTCGCCGGCCGTGGGTGCGCCCAGCGGCTGAACCGGGTTACCGACGATGTACGGCCGCATCATCTCGTTGTCCTCGTGCTCCAGCAGGTGACAGTGCCAGACGAACCGGCCGGCCTGGTCGAACCGAACCTTCACCCGGGTACGGTCGCCGGGGAAGGTCATCACCACGTCCTTGTAACCGGTCTCCCAGCTCTCCGGGGGCTGCCGACCGTCCTGTCCCCGCCCGATGACCTGGAACTGGATGTGGTGGATGTGGACTGGATGGGCGTACGGCGTGAAGTTGCGGAACTCCCAGATCTCGGTCGCGCCCACGGTGGGCGTCTCGGTGACCGGTTCCCCCCAGTGGCGCAACACCCGCCGACCATCGGAGTCCACCTGACCGAGCAGGTGTCCGACTGGTCCGGCTCCCCGCACCTCGGAACGCACCACGTTGATCGACAGTCGTCGGATCTTCTGCGCCGGACCGAGTGGCGTGAAGGTCGGCAGCTGGAGACGGTCTGGCGGGACACTGGTGTCGGCGTCGACGCGGGCACCGACCACGAATTTCATCACCTGGCCGGTGGTGTGCCGGTCCGCCGGTTCGAAGTCCTGCCCCGGCCTGCCGCCCTGGTAGTGCCCGTCTGGTCCCTCGTTGAACAGGTACAACTCGGTGCCTTCCGGCACGCCGGTGAAGTCGACGATGACATCGGCCCGTTCGCCGTTGCCGACCGGGAGCACCTCGTGCGCGACCGGTTCGGGCAGGAAGCCGCCGTCCCCACCGATCTGCCACAGGGGCAGCGCGGTGGAGGCTCGGCGGGCGGCCGGATTCGCCGTGATCCGCAACTGGAGGAACCGGGTGTTGCAGCCGTTGAGGATGCGTAGCCGGTATCGCCGGGGCTCCACGTCGAGCTTCGGCCAGGTGCGTCCGTTGACCAGCATGGTGTTGCCCAGGAACGCCTCGGTCCAGATCGGAGGTATGTCGCTGTCCGGAATGTAGGGTCCGGTGAATCCGGGGATGTCGGGATGGTCCGGGTAGTACAGGGCACCGTGGCGATGGAACGTACGATCCTGGATGATCAGCGGAATCTCGTGGCACCGACTTATCGGGTCCGGCGCGGGTGCCGGCAGGACCCCGGCTGGCAGGTCGGACGGACCGCCCCGGATCAGGTAGAGCCCGACCGGCCCGGCGTAGACGTTCAGCCGGGTCAGACCGAGGGCGTGGTCGTGGTACCACAGCGCCGTCGCCTGCTGTTCGTTCTCGTACTGGAAGGTCGCCGACCCCGGCTGCCACTTCACCTTGTACCGATCCTCGAACCGGGTCTGGAACTCGTCGTAGTACGACCCGACGGTGGCATACCCACGGGGAATGTTGCGCGCCGTCGGCAGGTACCACGCCTCCGGGTATCCGTCCCCGTCCTCCAGGACCCGCGCCCCGTGTACGTGGGAGACCACCGGCACCGGACCGGTGTATCCCTCTGGCGTCGAGGTGAACCGTACGTGCTGGTCCCGCCCGACGAGGCCACCGCCCGGATTGGCCCAGTGCAGGGTGGGATCGACCGGCAACAGGTGTGGCAGGAACCGTCCCTTCGCGTCGACCAGCTCGTTCACCCAGGTAATCCGTACCGGGCGGTTCGCTCGGGCTTCGATGGTGCAGGCCGGGAAGCCGAAACTGCGCGGGTGCGCCGACGATCCGTACCCCCAGACGGTGGTGGTCGGATAGCCGGGCGGCAACACCTGCTGCCGGAACTGCCGAACACCGATGCGGTACTCGTCGATCGGTTGGCGCGAGTCGATCAATTTACCCGAGCCGGCCGGCCTACCCGGGGACGCGTCGAGCCGGGGCATCACCCCGGGGACCACCAGGTTGGTGACGTACTTGGGAATGGTGGTGGGGTCGAGCGTGGGGGTCACCCGTCGCCCCGCTGCGGCAGCCGGTCGGCTACCCGGCGGCAGCAGCAGGGCGGCCCCGCCAGCAGCGCCTGCCAGAAGCAATTGCCTGCGCGCGATCATCTCGTCCCACCTTCTGCCGCCGACGCGACGCGATTGGCGTGGGAGCGGACCCGCCGCCCCTTATCACCCGAGTTGGGCCGTTTTTCGCATCGACCCTAACCGAGGAAAACTCGCAGGTGGTCGCGTTACGCAACTAATTGCCCCGATAGTCGGAGTCCAGCCGGCACCGGGGCAAACAGCAGCAACCAGGCAAGCGGCGGGGCAGCAGTCCCCTGCCGGAGCGGACGATCCGACTACTGCATGATGTGGAGGTGACCGCTACCGGATCTTCGCTGGCACCTGCGGCCCGGCCACCCGGAGTCGTCCTGGAGGCGGTGCTGGAACGGATCACCTACGCCAACGAGGAGACCGGTTACACCATCGCGCGGGTAGCCACCGAGCGCAGCGGCCCGGACCTGCTCACCGTCGTCGGCTCGCTGCTCGGCGTCCAGCCCGGCGAGAGCGTACGACTGGTCGGCCGCTGGGGCTCGCACCCGAAGTACGGCCGGCAGTTCGAGGTGTACTCATACACGACGGTGCTGCCGGCGACCATCCAGGGCATCGAGCGCTACCTCGGCTCCGGACTGATCAAGGGCATCGGGCCGAAGATGGCCGCCCGGATCGTGGAGCACTTCGGCGCGGAAACCCTGCGGGTGATCGAGGAAGAGGCGGGCCGCCTGGTCGAGGTGCCCGGACTCGGCCCGAAACGCACGAAGCTGATCGCCGTGGCCTGGGAGGAGCAGAAGGCGATCAAGGAGGTGATGGTCTTCCTCCAGGGGGTCGGGGTCTCCACCTCGCTGGCCGTCCGGATCTACAAAAAGTACGGCGACAGCTCCATCTCGATCGTCCGGAATCAGCCGTACCGGCTGGCGTCGGACGTGTGGGGCATCGGCTTCAAGACCGCCGACACCATCGCTCAGGCCGTCGGCATTCCGCACGACAGTCCGCAACGGGTGCAGGCCGGCATCCAGTTCACCCTCTCCGAGGCGGCCGACAACGGGCACTGCTATCTGCCCGAGCCGAACCTCGTCGCCGACGCCGCCGAGATCCTCAAGGTACCGAAGGAACTGGTCCAGACCTGCCTGGCCGACCTCGTCGCCGAGGAGGGGGTGATCCGCGAGGAGGTGCCCAACGCCAGCACCGAGGGGGGCGTCATCCCGGCGGTCTACCTCGTCCCGTTCCACCGGGCCGAGAGCGCGCTCGCCGGAAGTCTGCTCCGGCTGCTGCGCTCCAGCCACGACCGGATGACCGCCTTCGCCGACGTGGACTGGACCAAGGCCCTGGCCTGGCTGCGTACCCGGACCGGCGCGGACCTCGCCGACGAGCAGGAGCAGGCGGTACGGCTGGCGCTCACCGCGAAGGTCGCGGTGCTCACCGGCGGACCGGGCTGTGGCAAGTCGTTCACCGTCAAGTCGATCATCACGTTGGCAGCGGCGAAGCAGGCGAAGATCGTGCTGGCCGCCCCCACCGGCCGGGCCGCCAAGCGGATGACCGAACTGACCGGGCATCCGGCCGCCACCGTGCACCGACTGCTGAAACTGCGGCCCGGCGGCGACCCCAGCCACGACCGGGACAACCCGATCGACGCCGACCTGATCGTGGTCGACGAGGCCTCCATGCTCGACCTGATCCTGGCCAACAAACTGATCAAGGCCGTCGCCCCCGGCGCGCACCTGCTGCTGGTCGGCGACGTGGACCAGTTGCCGTCGGTGGGCGCGGGCGAGGTGCTGCGCGACGTACTCGCCGCCGAAACCATCCCCCGGGTACGACTGACGAAGATCTTCCGGCAGGCGCAGGAGTCCGGGGTGGTGGTCAACGCCCACCGGATCAACGCCGGTCAGGCCCCCGCGATCGGCAGCTATCCCGACTTCTTCCTCTTCCCCGTCGACGATCCGGAGGCCACCAGCGAGTTGGTCGTGGACATCGTCGCCCGCCGGGTGCCCCGCAAGTTCAAGCTACATTCGCGCGACATCCAGGTGCTCACTCCCATGCACCGGGGACCGGCCGGCGCCGGCAACCTGAACATCACCCTGCAACAGGCGCTCGCCCCGCATCGGGAGGGCATGCCGGAACGCCGGCACGGTGCCCGGGTCTTCCGGGTCGGCGACAAGGTCATCCAGATCCGCAACAACTACGACAAGGGCGTCGCCGGGGTCTTCAATGGCACCGTCGGGGTGGTTACCGCACTCTCCACCGACGACCGGCAGCTCACCGTTCGCACCGACGAGGACGAGGACATCACGTACGAATTCGACGAGTTGGACGAACTGCAACACGCGTACGCCATCACCGTGCACCGGTCGCAGGGCAGCGAGTATCCGGCCGTGGTCGTGCCGGTAACGATGAGCTCCTACACGTTGCTACAACGCAACCTGCTCTACACCGCCGTCACCCGGGCGAAGAAACTCGTCGTACTGGTCGGCTCCCGCAAGGCGATCGCCATCGCCGTCCGTACCGCTGGCACCGGACGGCGACACACCGCCCTCACCCACCGGTTGACGCCGTCCTGAGCCGCGCACCGGCGGAGCTTCCGTTCCTTCCACCAACGTATCGCCGCCACCATGGCCAAGAACCAAACGGCTTCAGGCATCCCACCGACACGCCGCCCACCCGTGATCTGAACACCAGAGGCGCTACCGAGGTGGTTTAGCGCCTCTGGTGTTCAGATCACCAACAGCGCCACGTATCACGTGGTGACCAACGAGGAGCTTGACGCACTACGTCGACGCGCTCAGTGCTCACCGGTCCGTGGCGGGCCGAAGCTGCGGTGGGGGCAGCGCCAGGGCGGCACTGTTGGTCGTGGCCGTCTCCGCCAGCATCGACAGCGCCTTCTCGGGCGATTGCCGGTCCGCCGCCATCACCCGGCGAATCCGTGCCAGAACGTCATCGACCCAGGGGCTGGGAATCGGGTCCTGCCGGTTCTGTTCGGCGGAGCGCTCTGCCTGCTGGGCAGCCGCCGCTGCGGATGCCCGGTCGCCACGAACCAGATGCACGTACAGGAGTTCTTCGGCCACATTGATGTCGAGCACGTCGATCCCGTTGGCCGCGTCGCCGTCGATCCGCTCACGCAAGTGGAGAAGGTAACCGCCGAGGCTGCCGTAACGCGCAAAGAACGGCACGGCGTCCTCTTCAATGCGCTGGCGCACCTGTTCCATGATCGGCTCGTACCCCGTGACCGACTCCGGCTCATCCCAGGCTCCTTTGAGCGGGATTCCGCAGGAGAAGCCGCCCGGATCTGGACTGGCCAACAGTTGCACCATTACCTCGAGTCCGAACATCGACGGATCGTAGGTGGAGGGCTGGGCCACGACCTGTCGTACCGTCCAGCCGACGTCACCCTGCACAAGCGTGCCCCGGGCGAGCTGCCATTGTCCGGGTAGCTTCGGTAGCAGGAAACTGCGGACCGCACTTCCCCACCGGCGCCTGTCCACGTGATCGGCCTCCTCAGCACCGCACCGCGACGACCGGTACGTTCTTGTAGTTCTGCGGCAGGTTCGCGACCAGCTTGTTGTACCAGTCTTCTTCCAACCCCAACGAGCCGGTCTTCAGGTCGAGGAAAAGCTCCGGCCGGAGCCGATCCGCGCCAAAGACCACGTCCGGGACCTTGGTGTCCCTGAGCCAACCTTGGCGGCCTGTCACCTCATTACGCCATATGCGGGAGAGACGGCCGTTGAGGTATCCCACCTCGCTGAACAATTGGCTGGCCGCAGGCTCATTTTTGATCATCATGGCGAACCGACGATGGACCCGATCGCCCCAGGTCTTTTCGTCCTCGTTGGGTAACCTCCTGACCTCTCGGCAGGCTCGCTTGGCCAACTGGTCCACCCGGTCCCGGGCCGCCTGCTGGCGCGCGTTGAGGGTGGGTGGTTGTCCCTTCGGGAAGTATTCGTGCCCGGTACGCGGACCCGCGGTCCGATTGCGGATGAGCTGATTGGCAAGGTCCTTCGCCAGCTGCGCGATGTCGGCATCGACGACTGCCTGGGCTACTGCGGTGGCGGCGGCCCGAACAGTGTGGACCTTCGGGTTGCGGGCCGGCGGGATGTAGTAGTTGGCGCGACAGGTCACTCGACTGCTGCCGTTGGGCTTCATCGTCAGCGTCGATACGCAGGTGGCGACCGGCCGCCCGTCGAGGGTCATCCGGACAGTGACTCGCGCCTGCACCGGACGCGTGACGGAGACGTACGGCGAACTGTGCTTCGAGGTGGGCGAGACCGTGTTCTTGATCGTCAGGTTGGCGGTGCAACCGTTGGTGGTACAGGGCGCAAGAGTGACCGCGCCGCTGAGGCTGAAATTGATTTCCGAGTCGATCGAGTTCTTGAGATCCGTGACGTGTGCGTTGAGTTCGGTGACGAACTGCCTCAGCTCCGTCGGGCTCAGCTCGGTCAACCGCAGCTCAAGGCCATCGTCCTCGTCCCGCAAAGCGGCTAACAGGAGGCCGGTACGGCGACCGTTGAGCCCGGTGCCGCGGAATGTACCGCTCGGCAACAGCGCCGAACTGGCGGTGGAGATCCGCACTATCCGCTTCGGCTCGTCCCGGGTGATGTCGTAGACCGCCCCTGCGGCGCTGACCGGAATGACCGCTATCCCATCCACGGTCCGTGGCGGGCCGCGCACCGGTTCCGCATTCTCGCCAGCCATTCCGTCATCACTGATTCCGGGTGCGATGCTCTCGGCGAGCAGCGCTGGCGCGAGCACGTTCCCCAGGTCGAAGCCGAACATCTCGTCGGGCACCTTGACCCAGCGATTGGCGTATTCGGCGGTGGTCTGGGCGGTGGTGCCGGAGCTACGCCAGAAGGAAGCGTTGGCCTTGACGAAGGTCCGCTCGCCGGTATCGAGGGCTTCGATACGCTGCCCATCCACGGTCAGCCGTGCCGCTGTCCATCCCTGGTTCGTGACCCGGGCGTCGAGCTCCACCCGACCACGGTCGTAGTCGAACCATCCTTGGTAGCTGACCCCGGCCGTGTTCAGTAACGTCGAGGCCGCTTGGACCAGCTCGTTCTCCGCCGCCACCTGCTCCACCAGAGCGGGATCCACGCTGCTCGCGGCGCGATCCTTGGCAGTCCGGTAGAACCAACCGAGCGTACCGATCACGACGCACATCACCAGCGACACGACCACCAATCCACCGAGTCCAAGGAGGAGCGGCAGCTTGCTGCGGTTCCGCTGCGGCAACGGCGGCGGGTAAGGCGGCGGCACGAAAGACCGTGGAGGCGCGTAAGGCGGTGTCGGTGCGTAAGGCGGCGGCGGCGCGAGCGGCCGCTCCGGCGGCACGTACGGTCCCAACGGGGGTGTGTCGTTCACGATCGCTCCCATCCGTTGTGACCATTCGCCAGAAATCAGATAACCATGCGTACAAACATCAACACAATGAGCACAATCGGCAGGCTGTGGCGTCGGGCAGCCAACTGCCGGACACTGGTCACATGACGCGCAAGCCCCCGGTCGAAGACCCGCAGGACGACGACCCGACGGTCGGTCCCCCGCTGGACCACGCGGCCGGACTGCCCGCCGTACTCTCCGCCGTCCGGCACGGTGTCGCCCAGATGGGCACCCGCCGTACCGCGCTCACCCTGCTGCGGGTCAACCAGGCAGACGGCTTCGACTGCCCCGGCTGTGCCTGGCCGGAGCCGGACGCCAAGCATCGGCACGTCGCCGAGTTCTGCGAGAACGGGGCGAAGGCGGTGGCCGACGAGGCGACCGTACGCCGAATCGACCGGGCATTCTTCGCTCGGCACCCGATCTCCGACCTGGCCGGGCGCAGCGACTACTGGCTCGGCCAGCAGGGGCGGCTTACCGAACCGATGGTCAAACGACCGGGCTCGGACCACTACCAGCCAATCGCCTGGAACGACGCGTACGACCTGGTGGCCGGCGCGCTCCGCAAGCTCAACGCCCCCGACGAGGCGATCTTCTACACCTCCGGCCGGACCAGTAACGAGGCAGCGTTTCTCTACCAGCTCTTCGTACGCGCCTTCGGCACGAACAACCTGCCCGACTGCAGCAACATGTGTCACGAGTCCAGCGGGGCGGCGCTGACCGAGACGATCGGCATCGGCAAGGGCAGCGTCTCCCTCGACGACATCCACACCGCCGACCTGATCCTGGTGGTCGGGCAGAACCCCGGCACCAACCACCCGCGGATGCTGATGGCGCTGGACCGGGCCAAGCGCGCCGGCGCACGCATCGTGGCGGTGAACCCGCTGCCCGAGGCGGGACTCGGCCGGTTCGACAATCCGCAGACCGCAGCGGGGCTGCTCGGTCGGGGCAGCCACCTGGCCGACGAGTTCTGCCAGATCCGGGTCAACGGTGACCTGGCGTTCTTTCAGGCGCTCGGCCGGCTGCTGCTCGACGCCGAACAAGCCGCCCCCGGGACGGTGCTGGACCACGAGTTCATCGCCGAGCACTGCCACGGCTTCGAGGCGTACGCCGCGCACCTGGCAGAGCTTTCCTGGGCCGATGTCGCCGAGGCGACCGGGCTGACCCGGGACGAAATCGACCGGGTACACCAGCTCGTGCTGGGCTCCAGGCGGATCGTGGTCTGCTGGGCGATGGGGCTCACCCAGCACCGCAACTCCGTGGCGACGATCCGAGAGATCGTCAACTTCCTGCTGCTACGCGGCAATATCGGCCGACCCGGTGCCGGTGTCTGTCCGGTACGCGGACACAGCAACGTTCAGGGCGACCGGACGATGGGCATCAACGAGAAGCCACCGGCTGCCTTCCTCGACGCGCTCGAACGCGAGTTCCAGTTCTCCCCACCTCGCGCACACGGCTACGACGTGGTCGAGGCGATCCGGGCGATGCGCGACGGTCACGCCTCGGTCTTCTTCGCCGTCGGCGGCAACTTCGTCCGGGCCACTCCCGACACCGACGTGACCCGGGCCGCGCTGGCCCGCTGCGCGCTGACCGTGCAGGTCTCCACCAAACTCAACGGATCGCACGCGGCCGTGGGCGAGACCGCGCTGATCCTGCCGACGCTGGGGCGTACCGAGCGGGACGTGCAGGCCGGCGGGGCCCAGTTCGTCACGGTGGAAGACTCGATGAGCATGGTGCACGCCTCCCGGGGCCGGCTCGCCCCGGCGCACCCGGCACTACGCTCCGAGGTGGCGATCGTGTGTGAACTGGCCGAGCGGGTCCTCGGTGACCGGATGACAATTCCCTGGCGGGAGTTCATCGACGACTACGACCTGATCCGGGACCGGATCGCCCGGGTGGTCCCTGGCTTCACCGACTTCAACACCCGGGTACGCCAGCCGGGCGGCTTCCCACTGCCACACGGCCCCCGGGACAGCCGCACCTTCGGCACCACCACCGGTCGGGCCATGTTCACCGCCAACCGGCTCGACGTGCTCCGGGTGCCACCCGGACGGCTGATCCTGCAGACCCTGCGCTCGCACGACCAGTACAACACCACCGTGTACGGCCTGGACGACCGGTACCGTGGCGTCTCCGGCGGGCGGCGGGTGGTTTTCGTCAATCCGACAGACCTGGCCGAACGGCAGCTCGCCGACGGTGCGTACGTCGACATTGTCAGCGAGTGGCCCGACGGTGCCGGTGGCATCCAGGAACGCCGCGCGAAGCGGTTCCGGATCGTCGCCTACCCGACGGCGCAAGGTTGCGCTGCGGCGTACTTCCCCGAGGCAAACGTGCTGGTGCCGTTGGATTCGACCGCCGAAACCAGCAATACCCCGACCTCGAAGTCCATCGTGGTACGTCTTGAGCCAGCCGGACGGCGAGAAACGCCCCGTTAGATGGTTGGCGGCGTCTTGAAGAGCCCGACGACTTCGTCGGGGCGCAGCGCCCGTGTCCAGAGCCGAACATCATCGACATTGCCCCGCAGATAGTTGCTCGGCTCGCCGTTCCACTTCGCCCGGCCGATGGTGAGCGGGCCGGTCGCCCGCCACGGCTTGCCGATGGTCCGGGTGGCGCCCGGTACGCCGTTGACGTAGACCTGGATCTGCTTCGTCTTCGCGTCGTAGGTCCCCACCAGATGGGTCCATTCCGTGGTCACCGGCTCATTCGAGGTGGCCGTGACGTTGTCGACCGGATCGATGACGTCCGCCTCCATCCAGTTGAACGCCCACTTGCCGTGGAACCAGCTGTATTGCAGATAGAAGCCGCTCGCGTTGGTGCCGTCCTGGCCAACAGCTGCCATGGCCAGCTTGCCGGGAGAAACGGCGAGCTTCACCCAGGCAGACACCGAGTAGCTGGCAGTCGTATCCAGCATGGGCCCGGCCGTGGTGCAGTACTCGTTGCTGCCGTTGAGGTCGACCACCTCACCGCGAACCCCATCGGCATGCCAGTCCATGCCGTTGGGGCAATCTGCGGTAGCGACTTCCCGCTCGTCCACCGTGAGTTGCACCATGTCGGGAAGTTCGGGCAGAACCGGCGCGGCCTGCCCACGTTCTGGCTCCGGCCACAACACCGACACTGCGGCGACAAGTACGGCCGCCCCAGCGCCGAGTCCGGCAAGAACCGTCACCATTCGCGACTGCACGACTCTCCCAAGGTTCGATACTGACGTTGCGGGCGTTTCTGTTGAGCCAGCGGCGTGACCAACTGGGCGTGCCACTGCGTCGATCATCGGGGCCTATCCGACCGGGCTACGCCACGTAGCACCACGAACGCAGCGGGCCTCCGACCAGGTCACCACCGCAGGGCTGTCCCAGAAGACCACCACACCGACCCGGAAGCAGTAACCAACGTTCGGATCGAGCCCGTCGACGCGGAACTCACCGTTCCCGACAGGTACTGCCTCAACCCGGGACCGCATCCCGGCACCGGCGGCAACGACCTGAACCAGACGCTGTTCATTGCTCTGGTTCGAGCTGGCCCACCGCACTACCGCCGCCGTCTGCTCATCTCGGACCTCCACCTCGGTGGGGCGAGCATGATCCACCACCTGAGCCACCATCTCGGGGCTCATCGACCCGCTGGTCGTCCGAGGGATTTCGGCAACCGGGTCGTCATCGCGCAGCAGCGCGACGACACTCACCGTCAATGCCGCGATGGTTACCAACGCGGCGGCGATCACGAACTGTCTCCGGCCAGCCCGTTTCTCGGCCGGAGCGCCGGCGGCGACCACTGAAGCGGATTCAACTCGGTCCGCAGCGCTTTGGTGGTCGGTGTCGGTGTCGGTGTCGATGCCGGACAAGGTCCGATCTACCGGGGCAAGCAGCGCGCCGCAGGTGGGATTCACGCAGTACGAGCTGTCGCCCTGGTCGTCATGTCCACATGCGACGCATGTGACGTTGGCCATGGCGGAGATTCTGACACGAAACCCCGCTTCCCTCAGCCCGCCCCGGAAAGAATCGCCCACGGGCTCACCAGCGTGCTCGGATCGTTGCGCGGCTACCCGCCGACTATGTTTGGCGTTGTGCCCAGCAACACCGGTCGACAGCTCGTCGCCTCGAACAAACGTGCGTACCACGACTATGCCATCCTGCGCACGTACGAGGCTGGTCTGGTGCTGCGCGGCACCGAGGTCAAGTCGCTGCGGGCCGGCAGAGCTTCGCTGGTGGACGCATTCGCCCAGGAGCGCGACGGCGAACTGCTGCTTTACGGTCTGCACATCGCCGAATACGCCTACGGCACCTGGACCAACCACGCGCCCCGGCGGGTCCGGAAACTGCTCCTGCACCGGGTCGAGATCGACCGGATCCTGGCCAAGCTGCGGGAGCCGGGGCTGACGCTGGTACCGCTGTCGCTGTACTTCGCCGACGGCTGGGCGAAGGTCGAGATCGGCCTCGCTCGCGGCAAGCGCAGCTTCGACAAGCGCCAGGCGCTCGCCGAACGGGACGCCAACCGGGAAATCGCCCGGGAGATGGGTCGCCGGCTCAAGGGGAGCCGGCGACCTTCCTAACCGTTGGCGACAACCTGCTCCGCAGGCTGGCCGCTAAGCTGGCCGCCAAGCTGGCCACTGAGCTGGCCACTGAGCTGGCCACTGAGCTGTTCGGCCGGCTGTTCGGCCGGCTCCTCGACGGTGACGATCCGGGGCGCGGCGCTGGGACGGGGGGCCACCATCGGGTACTCCGCGGTCGCGCTCCCCCCGCCGGCGGCGGCAGCCATCACTGCGGCAGCGGCCAGGTCGGCCACCCGCTTCGCCTCTCGCTGCACCCGCGCCCGGACCTCCTTGGCGTGCCGCTCGGCCGTGTCCGCGGCACGACGCGTCTCGTCCAGCCGGTTCGCCTGGCTGGCGAGTTCCTGACGAACCTCGTCAAGCCGGTTCAGCAACTCGGTCAGTTCACGCTCGGCCGCGGTGCCCTCCTGACGCAACTGGTCAAGCTGCTGACTGGCGGTCTCCAGTTCGGTGCGCACCTGGGTCAACAGGTCGCACCGTTCCGTGATCTCCTGCTGCACCACGGTGAGTTGTTCCTGGTGGGCGGCGGCTTGCTCGTCCGCGTGTTGGCGTACCTCGGTCGCGTACTGCTGCGCCTGGTTGACCAGGGCATTGACCTCCTGTTCCACGACTGCCTGCTGGCTGGCCAGTTCCCGCTCCACCGCCGCCCGCTGCTCGGTCAACTCCTGTTCCACGGCACCCCGACGCTCGTTGAGTTCACGCTCGACGTTGGCCTGCCACTGGGTCAGTTCCTGGTGGCTCTTGCTGCGCGCGGCATCGATCTCCTGCTGGATCTGGGTACGCGCCGCCTTCGTCAACGCCTCGGCGGCGGACCGGGCCTGCTCCACCTGCTGCGCGCTCTGTTCGCTGACCCGCTTCGCCTCCTGCTGGGCCCGCTCGTACGCGGCCTCACCCTCGGTACGAAGCTTCTCCGCCGAGGCACGGATCTCGGCGAGTTCGGCCATCGCCTCGGTACGAACCTTCTCGGTGACCTTGTCCTGCTCGGCCCGTCGATTCGACAGCTCTTCCTCAAGGTCCCGGCGGGCCTGGGTGGACCGCTCCTGCGCCTCGATGAGTAGTCGTTCTGCTTCAGTCTCAAGGTCGCCCGCGCGCTGGGTCGCGGTAGCGATGATCAGCCCCGCCTGCTGCTCGGAGAGGGCCAGGATCTGGTCGACCGTCGGACCGAGGTCACGAAACGAGGCGCGGTCCACCCGGGCCGGCCGTTGGCTGAACTCGGTCAGTTCGGTCTTCATCTGGCCGAGTTGAGCGGTCAGGTCGCGAATGTGGCCAGCCGCTCGCTCCCGCTCTTTCGTGAGCATCGCGAGCTGGTTGTCCAACTGATCAAGATGCCGGTCGACCTGCCGTTTGTCATAGCCACGCAACGCAAGCTCGAAGCTCGGCCGCGAGGACATGCCTTCGCGTGCCGCGAACGGCTCTTCGCCGTTGGACATACGCCATCCTCCGTACGATCGCGAACGCGGACCGGTGGTTGGACCGGTCCGGGGGCCATGATGTGGCGCAACGCTACCGTTAACCCGGTGGGCCCCAGCGCTCCGCCCCAGCACATCGGGCGATGTCCGCCCGGCTGCCGCGAGGCTTCCGGGCCTGGACCGCCGCCCCGCATCTCCTGAGGGCGCGTCAGCCCCGGGATATTGTGCTCAAGTGGATCGGACGACGTTCGCCGAACGGTTGGTCAGCTCGGCGGAGGCGGCACGGCGCTTCGCGGGCACACTGGTGACGGAGGCGTTGCCAGCAGCGTTGGCCTTCCGGGTACGGCTCAATCGGTCGAACGACGCGCACGTCTCACCGCAGCCGGGCGAGGTCAGGTTTCCCCAGGACAGCAACCCGGACCGGGACCGGGCGCTGCGGTGGTGCGACGAGTCGGCGGTGGTCGACGTGTTGTGGCGCGATGGACGAGTGCCGGAATGGGTGAATCTGTCGGTCATCGACCGCACATCGACCGTAACCCTCGTCGAGGTGGTGTGCTGCGGGCGGTTCACCGACGACGAGTCCCGGCTGTACCACGTCCAGGAAGGGACGCCGCCGTTCCACGTACTCGGCCCGACGCTCCCGCCCGGACATGACGGCAGCCGGTTCAGCATCCATCAACGCAGCGAGTGTTGGGACCGGTCCGACGTGGATCGGCTCGCCGACGTGGCCGACAAGGTCTGGTCACTTGAGTTGCACACCGATGAGTTCGACGCACAGCTACTGTCCGCGCTACCGGCTCTTCCCGGGCTGGAACTCCTCGTGCACGCCACCTGCGCCCTGGGCGAGAACGCCTTCTCGGCCTTCCGCCGTTTTCCCCGGCTGCGGGTGCTACGGCTGCACCTGACGACGGTTTCGGCCTTCTCCGTGGGCACCGACGACACCTGCGACTCATTGACGTCGCTGACGATCGACAACCTCCCACCGCACCCGTGGGGATTCGCGCACCTGGCGCACGCCGCACCGGCCGTGACGGACCTGTCGCTGCACGCGTCGGACGTACTGTGGCTGGACGGCGAGTTCCCCGAGGGTGTTCGTACGGTGTGCCTGAGCGCCCCCCGTTTCGCGGGCGCTACTCGGCTGCCGGCCCGGCTGGACCAGTTGACCCTCCATATGCCGGAGGCCGACGACGGTGACGTCCTGGCACTGCTGGCCGGCGTCGTCGATCTTCGGTCCCTGACCCTGAGCGGGACGCCGATCACCGATGAACTCGCCCTGGCCCTTGCCCGACGGTTCGACCTGCACCACCTCAACGTCGTCGACACAGCGGTCACCGAAACGGCGCTCAGGGAGCTCTCCGGACAAAATCCGGGCCTTCGGCTGTTCCCCCGCCCGAAGCGGTAGCGGCGACGGGCCGACGAGGCCACACAGATCGATCGACACGCTTCTTTGAAAGAGCCTCCCGTCACCCCTAGCATGGCAGCGTCTTCGCGACCACAAACCGCTACGGAGAGAGGAGCTTCGATGAAACGTGTGTTGGCCGTTGTCTCGGCCCTCGCCACCGCCCTGGGCGCACTCTGGATACCCGCCCCGGCGCTGGCTGCAACCGTACGACCGGCGTTGCTGATCAACCGCGACTTCCCCGACCCGGACGTGTCCCGGTTCGGCGGCACCTACTACGCCTACTCCACCAACAGCGGACCGAACGTACCGGTGGCCACCGCCCCCGAGGCGGGCGGCCCGTGGACCGTACGCGGCGACGCGTTACCGCAGCTCGGCGCCTGGGCCAGCGGCGGACTGACCTGGGCACCTGACGTGTCCCAGCGGGCCGACGGTCGGTACCTGCTCTACTACACCGCGCGCAGCCAGGCGACTGGCCGGCAATGCATCGGCGCGGCGCTGGCCACCGGTCCGCTCGGTCCGTTCCAGCCGGTCGGCACCGCCCCGCTGGTCTGCAACGCTGGCGAGGGCGGCGACATCGACCCGGCGAGTTTCGTCGACGCCGATGGCCGCCGCCACCTGCTCTACAAGGACGACGGCAATGCGATCGGGCAGCCCACCTCGATCTGGCTACAGCCTGTCGCCGCCGACGGGTTGACCTTCCAGGGCGGCCGGACCGAGTTGCTGCGCAACGACCGTCCGGAGGAGGCCGGTGTGATCGAGGCTCCAGTGCTGGTCCGCCGCGCCTCGCAGTACGTGCTGTTCTACTCCGGCGGCTCGTACGGCAATTCTGGCTATCACACCAGCTACGCCGTTTCGCCGACGCTGACCGGGCGCTACGTGAAGGCCTACCGACCGTTGATCACCACCGGCACGGTGGACGGCGCGGTGAACGGGCCGGGTGGCGCGGACATCGACGTCGTCGGCGGCAACGTCTTCCTGCATGGTTGGCTGGCTGCGGGGGGCCGGGGCATGTACCGGGCCGACCTCGGGTGGGCCAACGACTACCCGGTGGTGCGTGGTAGCCGGGTCCGTACCGAGGCCGAGCGGGGCACGCTGCACAACGCGCAGGTACGCAGCAACGCCGTCAACGCCTCGCAGGCAGCGGTGGCCGCCTACATCGATTACGCCGACAGTTGGGTCGACCTGTCGGTGTACGTGCCTCGGGCCGGTTCGTACACGGTCCATGTCGCCTACGCCGCCGGATATGGCGACGCCCAACACACCATGACCGTCAACGGCGGTACGCAACTGGTGGTGAACTATCCCAACACCGGCTGGGACACCTACCGACAGGTGCCGGTCGGCGTGACGCTGAACGCCGGCTGGAACACCATCCGACTACAGCACCGCTCCCGCTGGGCCGAACTCGACTACATCGAGGTTGCCTGACCAAATATCGCGGTAGGGGCAGGTGGCCGAGATCGCGCCACCTGCCCCTACCGCCCGAATGGGCGAAGCGCAGCCGGTCAGCAGTAGCCGTTGACCGTGCCGTTCACCCCGGTCCAGAGGTAGGCATCGGAGACCCAACTGCCGTCGCTGAGCCGGTTCCACAGGGCGGTGGTGCCGTAACGGCCGGTGTGCGACGTGCCGTTGGCGGAGCAGGAGATGGTCACGGTGGCACCATCGCTCAATGATCCGATGGCACCGTAACCGGTGCCCGGACCGGAGCGCTTGGTCAGCGTGCCGCCGCCGTTGGCGTCGACGACTCCCTGGGTGAAGCCGAGTGCCCCGTAGTTGTAGATGGACCCGCCGATCCCGATCGAGGTCGAACCGTGCCGGGCCCCGCCCTGATAGGCGGCAGCACCGCTGTTGATCACCCATTTGCCGAGATCGTGGCCGGCGATCGGCACGTAGGCACTGTTCTGCCGTAGACCGAAGTGGACGTGCCGCCCGGTGGCGGACCCACCGCAGGTGACATCGGTGCCGGTGTAACCGAGGTAGGCCCCCTGGGCCACGGCCGTTCCGTTGGCCGAGATGTTGCTCCACAGGTGGTAGTAGTCAGTGGAGTAGCCACGGTCGTGGATGACCCGGACCCAGCCCTGACACATGGTGTACGCCGTACCGGCGCGAGCGGCACGGACCACCTCGTCGCCGCCGGCCAGGTCGATGGAGCTGAACGGGGCAGCACCTCCCCAGCCGTGCGGGCCGCCGGTGAGTCGCCAGGTCTGCCCGACCGCGAACGGCATTGCCATCCCGGTGCGGTAGTCGCCGTTGGCGTAGGTAACTCCCGGGCTGGTGGTGAAGACGTTCTTCTCCTGCTCGGTCACCAGCGGCGACTCGGCGGCCAAGGTGCTGAACCCTGCCTCACCGTCGAAGGCGGTCCGCCACGTGCCGCCTACGTTGCGAGCGAGGAAGACCGCGCCGACCGGGTGGGCGTCCGCCTCGTGTCCGGTAACCGCCACGGCGGTGCCGAAAGCCCAGCTGCCCGTTGCTCGGGCAACGGTGACCCGGACGTCCTCGGCGTGAACGGAACGGGCCGCCGCAAGGCTTTCCTTCTCCACCAGTTTCAGGGCGACCGCCTCGGTCACACCGACCACCCCGGTTCCGGGCACCGCCTGGCCAGCTGCTGGCCAGGCCAGCACTCCGCCACCCACCATCGCGGCAACGGCAACGGACGTCCACCGTCGCAATCGGGTCATGACACGCCTCCAGACATCGATCTGATCCACTTCGAGTGCTGCCACGGTAGAACAGCCATCGAAAGACGTCTACGGCTGACCGGGGTGTGCTGGCAAAAACCTTCGCATGCGCCCGTCATGTCGAGTGCAGGACAGATGCAAGGATCATGACAGGGCAGAATGACGGCATCGACCGTAACCGGCTGCTGGCCGGTCGACTGTTTCGCGACCACACTTCAGGAGTGGCCCCGTGCCTGACGATGACTCGTCGAGCCCTCTCGAACCGTACTCGACCCGGTTTCCCGCAGTGGATCCCTGGGCGGAGTCGGATCCGGCGATTGCCCATGGCGGACCAGCAATGGCCCCGAGCGCATCCGCCGAATCCGCTGCGTATATGGCGGACGGGACTGCTTCCGCCCCGGAACCGGCCCGACCGGCCCGCAAGGCGCGACTGTCTATGTTGCTCGCGCTGGTCGGCGTACTGACGGTCGGATCGCTCGTGGTGGCCGTTTCGCTGCTAGGGTCTTCCGACGACCCCAAGGACGGCCAGTCACCCAACAAGATGGCGGTCGCGGATCAGACAACGTCACCGACGGCAGTAGCATCGACGATCGCCACGTCTCCGTCAGCTTCGGCCAGCGCGAGCGCCACGCCCAAGACGACACGCACCGAAGGCAAGCCGGCCAACTCGAAATCGCCGACGGCCACCGCAGCATCCGCGCGAACCGGCACGCTGGTCAACGGTGGTTCCGGAAAGTGCCTGACCAGCGGCGGGCGCTACGTGGCAGTGAAGATACAAAGCTGCAACGCCTCGGCGAACCAGCAGTGGGAGCTCCGGCAGGACGGCACCCTCCGCTCCGGCGGGCTCTGCATGAGTCTGTCCGGAGGGGCTACCGGCAACCTCGCCAGAGTCATAGTGGACAAGTGTGACGGCACTCCAGATCAGCAGTTCCGCCTCAACTCGACCGATGACATTTATGTGCAACACGCCAAAGAGTGCCTGGACCTCTACGACAAGCAGGCCGCCGACGCTACGCCGATCGTGCTCCAGTCCTGTGTGGGCACGCCGAACCAGTCCTGGTACCTGAAGTAACTGGCTCGGCTGGCCACCACAGACGGCCAATCAGGCCATCGCGCTGCTCTCCTTGCGCAGTTTCGACGAGCCGGCACCGACCGACCAGCCCGCGACCCAGCGACTGCTGCTGGTCGGGCTGGTCCGGTCCGACAGGTGGTACCAGTCCATCCGGCAGTGCTGCGCGGTCACCTCGACCACGCCGTACCCGTGGCCGTCCACCTCGGTCCACCGCACGTGCCCGTTGGTGGTACGGATCAGACTGGCGGCCAAGGTGCTGAGCCCGTTGCCCGCCGGCAGACCAAGAAAGTCGTTGATGTTGTCGCTGGTCACCGACGGTACGACGAACTCTGCGGCAGCGGGGTTGGTCGTACCGGTCGCTCGGGTGGTCAGCTCGTTCGCCCAGGAGGTGTGGATGTCGCCGGTCAGGAAGACCACGTTGCTGGTCCCGGCGGCCCGTAGATGGTCGATCAACTCGTTGCGGTCGGCGTTGTAGCCGTCCCACTGGTCGGCGTTGATGACTCCGCCGTTCTCCGGGATGCCGAGTAGCTTGCCCAACGGCCCGAGCAGCCAGGCCGGCAGCGATCCGACGTCGAGCCGCGCGATCATCACCGGGTTGCCGACCAGCTTCCAGCGGGCGGTGGAACTGGTCAGGCCGTTCTTCAGCCAGGTCATCTGCGCCTCGCCGGTGATGGTCCGGTTCGGGTCGTCCACTCCGGTGCCGGACGACTGCTGAGACCGGTACGTCCGCAGGTCGAGCATGGACAGCTCGAGCAGCTGACCGAAGCGCAGTCGACGGTAGATCGCCCCGCCCGCCCCCACGCGTACCGGCATCCACTCGAAGTACGCCTGCCGCGCGGCGGCCAGGCGATCGACGTACGCCCCTTCTTCTCCCTCGGTGTGGTTGCCCGCCCCGCCAGCCCACTGGTCGTTGGCGACCTCGTGGTCGTCCCAGGTGATCACCCAGGGCACCGACGCGTGCAGCGCACGCAGGTCCGGGTCGGTCTTGTAGAGAGCGTGTCGGATCCGGTAGTCGGCCAGGGTGAGCACCTCGTGCGTGGGCTGCACCGGACGCACCACCTGCCCGCCGGCGTCGAACTCGCCGGTGCCGTACTCGTAGAGATAGTCGCCGAGGTGGACCACCAGGTTGAGGTCTCCCCGCTCGGCCAGGTGCCGGTAGGCGGAGAAATAGCCGGCCTCCCAGTTGGCGCAGGAGACCACTCCCATCCGCAGTCGGTCGATGGTGGCGTTGGTCGCCGGGGCCGTCATCGTCCGCGCGGTGGGCGACCAGGCATTGTCGTAGCCGAAGCGGTACCAGTAGGTGGTCGCCGCGGACAGGCCGGTCACCTCCACCTTGACGGTGTGGTCCCGGGCCGCTCCGGTGGTCACCGCGCCGCTGGCGACCACCGTTGCGAAGTCCGGGTCCCGGGCCACCTGCCAGCGGACCTGGACGTCCGGGCCGACGCCGGATCCGGGCAGCGCGTCGGCGGAGGGGGTGACCCGGGTCCAGAGCAGGATGCCGTCGGGCAGCGGATCGCCGGAGGCGACCCCGTGCCGGAAGGCGGTATCGGCAGCTTGGGCCGTGCCGGCGGCGAGCGTCGCGCCAGTGAGGACAGTTGCGCCGGCCGTCGCGCCGGCGATCTGGAGCAGCGTACGGCGATCAAGGGCGTTCGTCATGGTCTATATGTGTAGTGGTCGGAGACGAGCCCTCGCTACCCCCACCAGGACCCTTTTGCGAAAAGTTCTCACCAATTGGCAAAGTCGCTGCGAAGGACTTGCCCGGGTGGTGAACGGCGCGTGCCGCTGACCGGGTCTGCGGCGATCCCGGTCAGCGGCGCGCAACGCACCAGAAGCGAGTCGGTCAGCCGACGAGTTCCACGGTGGATAAGACGCCATCATCGGCCCTGACCCGAACCGGCGGCTTCGGCTGGCGCAGCACCACGAGGGTGATGAGGAAGGCGACGACGAGCAAGCCAGCCCCTGCGGCGAAGGCCAGATGGTAGCCGCCGGTCAACGCCACGGCTTCGCTCGCCCCCTCGGTGAGCAGGCTGTTGGTACGGGATGCGGCCAGGGTGGACAGCACCGCGATGCCCAGCGCCATGCCGACCTGCTGGGCTGTGTTGAACAGCCCGGAGACCAGCCCGGCGTCGTCGCGCCCGGCCCCGGACATGGCGAGCGCCGTCAACGCCGGCAGGGCGAGCCCGAAGCCGGCGGCAAGCAACATCACCGGCAGCAGGTCGATGAGGTAGTTCGCCCGTACCGGCACCCGGGTGAGAAGTCCCAGGACCCCGACCAGAAGGACAAGACCGGTCAACAGGACCCGACGCTCGCCGAAGCGGGCAATGAGCCGGGCGGATATTCCCAGGGAGACCGCACCGATGACGACCGCCGCCGGAAGCATCGCCAGGCCGGTCTCGGTGGCACCGTATCCGAGGACCCTCTGGAGGTAGAGAGCGACCAGGATCTGAAACGAGAACGTGGCGGCGACCATCAGGATCTGGACCAGGTTGGCACCGGAGACGTTCCGGGACCGGAAGATCCGTAGCGGCACGAGCGGGTTCTTCGCGGTGGCCTGACGGAGGACGAACGCGACGAGCAGGATCACGGCGAGGGCACCCAGGCCGAGCGTGTGCGCCGAGCTCAAGCCGTACTCCTCGATCTTGCTGACCGTGTAGATGCCCAGCACCAGACCGACCGTCACCAGGAGTGCACCGACGATGTCGGCCCCGGCGGCGAGGCCGAGTCCCCGATCGGCGGGCAGCACGGGTACGGCGAGCGCGAGCACCACGAGACCGATGGGCAGATTGATGAGGAAGATCCAGTTCCAGGTGAGCGCATCGGTGAGGAGGCCACCGAGTACCTGGCCGATCGTGGCACCGGCCGCACCGGTAAAACTGAAGACGGCGATCGCCCGGGCCCGTTCCCTGGTTTCGGTAAAGAGCGTGACCAGGATGCCCAGGCTTACCGCAGAGGCCATCGCACTGCCGACGCCCTGCAGGAACCGGGCGGCGATCAGCATGCCGGGCGTGGTGGCCGCGCCAGCCAGGAGCGAGGCCACGGTGAAGACCGCGGTGCCGGCCAGGAACATCCGCTTCCGGCCGAACAGGTCGCCGAGCCGCCCGGCCAGTAGCAACAGACCACCGAAGGCGATCAGGTACGCGTTGACCACCCAACCGAGACCGGCGGTGGAGAGGTCGAGGTCGTCCTGGATGGCCGGCATCGCCACGGTGACGATGCTGCCGTCCAGGATGACCATCAGCGTTGCGGTGGCGAGCACGCCGAGGGCCAGTTGCCGGGATCGGGAGGTAAGTGAGGTGGGCACGTTTTCTCTCCTGTCATACCGAGACACAGGAGAGACCGTAGCGGATAGTTCCGTTACAGACAATCTCTTTCGGCCCTACCGGTTCGGAATGCGCGGTGGCGTGGTCACTCCCCCGCCATCTCGGACCTCGGTGAGATCGCCGTACTGGCTGACCGCAGTCGTTGCGCCAGCTCGCCACAGCGCTGCCGGAGCTCCGGCGGGTCGAGCACCTCGAAGTCGTGCCCCAGCAGAAGCACGTGCATGAGCACGAAGTCGAGGCTGGCGGCACCACTGATCACCTCGCAGAGTTCGGCCCCGCGTTGCCGTACGACGGCTGCCGACGCCGGGACCTGCGCACGCACCGTGTCGGCTGGGGCGTACACGAGAAAGCGCGCCTGGTGCGGATAGACCCGAGCCGAGACCCCCTCCTGCACGTACGTCGCCGCATCCGGTGCCGTACGCCGATGGAAGCGCCAGGTCCGTGCGGCCACATCCGTCATCCGGTCGAGGCGGAAGCTGCGCCAGTCGTCGCGATCGAGGTCGTAGGCGAGCAGGTACCAGCGCCGATCGGAGGCGACCAGGCGGTGGGGCTCGACCCGCCGCCGTCGTACCTTGCCCCCGGACGGATAGTCGAAGCCGGCCTCCACTTCGTCCCGGCAGGCCCTGGCCAGCGTCATCAGCACCTCGGGGTCGACCGGCGGGCGGCCGCCGCCGAAGGACTCCACCGCGCTGGCGAGCATCCGCACCTCGTGCCGCAGCCGGGTGGGCAGCACCCGGTCGAGTTTGGTCAACGCGCGAAGCGCGGCGTCGCCGGCGCTGGCGACCCCGCCACCCGCGCCGGCGAGTAGCGCGACCGCGGTGGCGATCGCCTCCTCGTCGTCGAGCAGCAGCGGCGGCAGATCCTGCCCCGGGCCAAGCTGGTAGCCGCCGCCAACGCCCTGGCTGGCCTGCACCGGATAGCCGAGCGTACGCAGCCGGTCCACATCACGCCGTACCGTCCGGGGCGTGACGCCAAGCCGCTCGGCGAGTTCGGGACCGGTCCAGACCCGGCGCTGCTGTAACAGCCCGAGCAGAGTGAGCACTCGTTCCGTCGTACCCCGCGCGTCTGCGCCCGCCACGTCCACGTCGTCCACCTTGTCAGAGATAGCGGACCGATCCTGTCCGCCAGGGATGTCAGGGTGTCCCCATGGACGCAGACGCACTCGACTGGAATCGGACACTGCGCGAGCAGTTGGCGTTCCACTGGAACCATCAGCTCCGAAGCCGCCTGGATGGCCTCACCGACGACGAGTACTTCTGGTCACCCGTGCCGGGCGCTTGGAGCGTACGGCCGCGCGGCAGTTCGACGGCGCCCACCCGGACTGACACCAGGACTTTCACAATCGAATACGCCTACCCCGCGCCGGTCCCCACTCCCTTCACCACGATCGCCTGGCGACTCGGTCACGTCATCGTCAGCGTGCTCGCCGCGCGCAACGCGGCGCACTTCGGCGCGCCAGCGGCGTCGTACGAGACCTGGGAGTACGCCGGCGACGCGGCCGCCGCCCTCGACCAGCTCGACACCCAACTAGCCATCTGGCTGGCCGGGGTACGCGGCCTCGGCGAGGCCGGGCTCCACGTCCCGGTCGGTGAGAAGGAGCCCTTCCCCGAGCTGTCCATGGCCGATCTGGTGCTGCACATCCACCGCGAGCTGATCCACCACCTGTCCGAGGTCTGCCTGCTGCGCGACCTCTACCTGCACACGAAACCCACTACGAACGGAGCGTCCCGATGAGCCGCGATTTCCAGGTCACCTTCGACGCCCACGACCCGTGGACACTGTCGTCCTTCTGGCGTGACGCGCTGGGCTACGTCCACCCCGGGCCGCCCGGAGTCGACCTGCCCGAGGACGCCGACCCGCTGGCCGCGTGGAACGACTTCCTAGCCCGGATCGGCGTACCGGAGGAGCAACGCAACACGAGATCGGCCATCGAGGACCCGGACGGGCACCGCCCCCGGCTCTTCTTCCAGCAGGTACCCGAGGGCAAGAAGGCCAAGAACCGCGTCCACCTCGACGTCCGTGCCGCTCCCGGGTTGCAGGGCGAGGAGCGGATGGCGGCGTTGGAGGTCGAGTGCGACCGGCTGGTCGCACTGGGTGCGACGCGGGTCCGCCGCCATGAACCCGCTCCCCCGATGAGTGCCGGCTTCATCGTGATGACCGACCCCGAAGGCAACGAATTCTGTCTGGACTGACGACCTCCGGGTATCAGCCCTGGACGTCAGCCCTGCTGGCGGGCCCGCCGAATCGCCTGAGGGCTCTCCACCGGAGTAGACAGATGGCCGTTGACCAGGCGGTTCATCGCCCGCAGGAGAACCGTCCGCTCGTCGTCGGGCAGCGTCGCCAGCGCCTCCCGATGTACCCGGTCGACGATCTCCTGACTACGTGCGGCGACCCGCGCGCCTTCTTCGGTGACCGCGATGATCCGGGCTCGCCGGTCGGTGGCCGAGGGGCGCCGCTCGGCGAGGCCGGCCTGCTCCAACGCGTCGACCGTCACCACCATCGTGGTCTTGTCCATGTCGCCGATCTCGGCGAGCTGGATCTGGGTGCGCTCCTCCTCCAGGGCGTGCACCAGCACGCAGTGCATCCGTGCGGTGAGCCCGATCTCGGCGAGCGCGGCAGCCATCCGGCTGCGTAGGGCATGGCTGGTGCGGTCCAGCAGGAACGACAGGTCCGGTTCGGTACGGTCGGGGGCCATCGCGGTCATGCCCCCAGGATACCGACATCGTTCGGTTACGGATTATCTCTCGTCCGACTTGTCGAAGTCATTGCGGCGGAACGCACCGGGGGGAGGACACCTGCGTGTCCTCCCCCCGGCGTGCTGCGCAGGACTCAGCCGCGTGGGCCGCGTGCCCCCACGGTCTCGAACTCGCCTCCAGCGTCGTCGACGTCGGTCCCGCCCTCGCGGGTCGGCGAGGTAGCGACGACCTCACCCTTGTCGATCGTGCTCCGCAGGATGATCGGCTTGAACAGCAACGCCGCAACGATGCCGAGTACGGCGATGCCAGCCGAGATCAGGAAGATGTGCCCGGTGGCGTCCCCGTAGGCGGCCCGGACGATGTGCTGCATCGCCTCGGGCAACTCGGCGAGGTTGAGGTTGCTGGCACCGCTGCTTCCGCTGTTGGCGGGCACTCCGGCGGCGGCCAGCTCCCGGGTGATGTTGTCGCTCACCCGGCGGGCCAGGACGGCACCGAGAACGGACACCCCGATGGTCCCGCCGAGGGACCGGAAGAAGGCGACCGAGGAGCTGGCTGCTCCGAGGTCCCGCAACTCGACGTCGTTCTGCACGGCGAGGACGAGGTTCTGCATGGACATACCGACGCCGACCCCGACCAGCAGCATGCCGCCACCCACGTAGACCAGCGAGGTCGCGTGGTCGATGGTGGACAGTACCGCGAACCCGACCACCAGGATGATCGTGCCGGCCACGATGTACGGCTTGATCTTGCCGGTACGGCTGATGAGCTGCCCCGAGATGGTGGACGAGAACAGCACACCGACCATCATCGGAATGGTCAACAGTCCGGCCTCGGTCGGGCTGTAGCCCCGGCCGATCTGGAAGTACTGACCGAGGAAGACCGCCCCACCGAACATGGCCATACCCACAGCGAGGCTGCCCAGGATGGCGAGCGCGGTGGTCCGTCGGCGGACGATGTGCAGCGGCACGATCGGCTCGGCAGCCCGGGACTCCACCCAGACGGCGATGGCAAGGATGACCAGCCCCGCACCGACCATGAGGGCGGTCTGCCACGACGCCCAAGCGAACGAGGAGTCAACGAACGAGACCCAGATCAGCAGAATGCTGACGCCGGCCGCGATCAGGGCGGCACCAAGGAAGTCGATCTTCACGTTGGCACGGCGGACGCTGGTCAGGTGCAGGGTCTTCTGCAGCACCGCGAGGGCGATGACCGAGACCGGTACGCCGATGAAGAAGCACCACCGCCAGCCAAGCCAGGAGTCCACGATGAGGCCGCCCAACAGCGGGCCGCCGACCGTCGAAACGGCCATCACCCCACCCAGGAGACCGTTGTAGCGACCCCGTTCCCGGGGCGGGATCATCGCGGCGATCGCGACCTGGACAAGGGCCTGCAGGCCGCCGACGCCAATACCCTGGAAGGCCCGCGCGCCGATCAGCTGCCCTGCGTCCTGGGACAGGCCGGCAAGCAGTGACCCGATGATGAAGATGACGATGGAGATCTGCACCAACAGTTTCTTGCTGTACAAATCGGAGAGCTTGCCCCAGATCGGGGTGGTCACCGTGGCTGCGAGCAGGGTCGCGGTCACCACCCAGGTGTAATGGCTCTGGCTGCCGTTGAGCGCCCCGATGATCCTTGGCAGTGCGGTGGAGACGATAGTTCCACTGATCATCGAGACGAACAGAACCAGTAGCAGTCCGGCGAAGGCCTCCTTGACCTGACGAGGACTCATCTCCGCGTCGTCAGGTTTCATGGTTGCCGGTACGCTCATCGATAAGACTCCATGTTCATCGTGTCGTGCAATGTCTGGCGATGCCGACCGCCGGGCTCAGCGTCGGATAGCTCCAGGGCCTCCGGCGCAGGGTTGGGCAGCTCCGGGGTCTCCGGATCAGGGCCGCACGTCCGCCGTCCCGGGCAACGATCGAGATAGCCGTCAAGCTCGTTGGTAAAGCGCTGCAACAGGGCGATGAAGGTAGTCACATCGTCGGGACTCCACCTGCTGAGCGTGTCGCGAAACAACTCGTCGTACCACTGATCTGCAGTGGCGAGGATGGCTCGGCCGGCATCGGTCACGGTAAGAAAATGAGCCCGCTTGTCTGCCGGATCCTCCTCGCGCCGCACGAGCCCGAGTCGCACCAGAGCACCAACCGCCCGACTGATCGTCGACGGATTTACCGCAAATCGGTTGGCAAGGTCTTTACTGTGACATCCTCCGGTGGCCGCCCGCGCCACCGAAACCTTCTCGACGGTACTCAGCACGCCCACCAAGCCGGGCGACAGCGCCGCCAACTCCCCCTGCGCCACCTGGTGCCGCAATGGCCGCAGCACCTTGAACAGGTCACGCAACTGCTCACGCAGCTCTTCACCGGCATCTTTTGCCCCAGCCGAGGCCATTTCGCCCCCTCCCCCGGACTTGGTTGCCACAAGCAACTATCCACGAATCTTGCCCAGCCGGCAAATTTTCTCAGCATGCAAGTTTGAGACCTGGGTAACCTGTGTCGATGAACACAGGGCTCGGGCTACGCGAACGGAAGAAGTCCGCGACCCGCCAGGCGATCCATCAGGCGGCGCTACGCCTGGCATTGGAGGTCGGCCCGGACCAGGTCACCGTCGAGGCGATAGCCGACGCCGCCGCAGTCTCCCGACGCACGTTCTCCAACTACTTCGCCAGCAAGGAAGAGGCCCTGCTCTACGGCGACCACCTGCGGATCCAGCGATTCCTGACCCTCATGCGGGACCGGCCGCAGTCGGAGTCCCCCTGGACTGCCCTCACCCGGGCCGCCCAGCAACTGTACCGGCAGATAAACGAGCGCGACCCGCAGTGGATAGCCCAGCACCGGCTCATCCGCCAGCAGCCCGCACTGTTGGCGCAGCAGATCACCACCTACGCCGCATTCGAACAGGACCTCGCCGCCGAAATCTCCCCCCGGCTGCCGGCGACCGCTAGTCCGCTGTACGCCCGGATCGTTGCGGCAACCTTCCTGGCCGCCCTCCGGGTCGCCGTTCGCAGTTGGATCGACCAACCGGCCGGCCGGACACTGACCGAGGTGATCCAGCAGGTCCTGGCGACCGCCGCCGGACAGTTCGACTAGGCACCCGCCGCGAAGATCTGGTCGGCTACACCTGGACCGGCTGGCCCGACGGGCGCCCGCCGACCGACGCGGCGGCGTGGCAGGCACCGTAGCCGTCGGCACGGGCGACGATCCGCCCCGCCTCGACGCGTACGGCGGTCTCGGTGACATCACTGACGGCGGCCACCCCGGCCGCAGCGGCCAACCTGCCCGTCTCGTCGTGGACGACCCGCAGTCGGGGCCAAACCGATGGGGGGAACGCCTGCCGCAGGCAGGTACGGAAGTCGGCGACGGCCAGCCGGGCCAACGGTGCCAGCTCTTCGGGAACGCTGGAAACGAGTACGGCGGTGACGTCGAGCCCAGCAGGCACAGCACGCACCGCCTCCTCGATGGCCGACAGCCGGTGCAGCCCGAGAATCGCTACCACGCCGTCGCCGGCCAGAGGCACGGGTTCACCTCGGACCGCATCCGTCGCGGACGGTGGCGACCACGGCTCGTCGACGGGTCGCGCCGGGGAGATGTGCGGAAGGTGGGCCGGCTGCCACCGGTCGCCAAGGTCGAGATTGGCCAACTGCGCACAGGCGCTGATGACATGGAACGGCTCGACGAAGCCGGGAGCGGCGGCAGCCAACTGACTGGCGCCGTGCAGGGTGGTGAGCGCCACCTCGGCCACCCCCACCAGACGCGCGGGGGTCTCGCCCGCCAGAGGCGCGGGAGTCTCGCCCGCCAGAGGCGCGGGAGTCTCGCCCGCCAGAGGCGCGGGAGTCTCGCCCGCCAGAGGCGCGGCGCTCCTGGGCTGTGCGCGCAATCGTTCCAACGCGAGACCGAGGAGGATCGCGTTCAGCCTCGTCAACTCCGCGAACGGAATACGGGTCCGTTCATCGGCGATGACCTCGGGCATCAGGTCCACGCCGAGGCGCGCCAGGCCGGGCTGGGCGTCGGTGGACAGCGGCAGCCGGGCCAGCCAGGCACGGGCGAACGCGGCGAGCGCCGTACCAGCGGTGTCACCCGGCTCTGACAGCTCGGAGTCTGACAGCCCGGGCACACGCTCGGCGTCCTCGGCCAGAACCGAGAAGTAGAGGGCCCGCTTGCCGGGAAAGTTGGAGTAGACCGCGCCCCGGGTTAGTTCGGCCCGCTCGGCGATGCTGTCGATCTTGGCATCCCGGAAGCCGCGCTCGGTGAACTCGTCCCGGGCGGCGGCCAGCACCTTGGCGCGGTTGCGCTCCTGCATTTCCGCCCTGGTGAGCCGACCCATGGTCCTCCTCGTTCCCGCATTGCCGCCCGCGTCGGTTCAAGATACCGTCATCATGCATATGATGTGACCATCTGGTTCGAACATCTGAATTTGGAGCAGGAATGACCGACGTGACGCAGCCCGCTCTCGACCTGCCCGAGATCCACCTGACCGACCCCGAGGTACTACGTGACCCGTTCACCGCCTACGGCCGGGCTCGGGAACAATCACCAGTGGCACGCATCCTGGCCCCCGGCTTCGGCCCGATGTGGGCGATCACCCGACACGAGGCCACCCGCGCGATGCTGAGCGACCCGAGGTTCGCCCTCACCGCCAACACCTACCAGCGGCCTGACGTACCCGAACATTGCCGGCCCTACCTGCGGACCATGCAGGAGATGGAAGGTCCGGAACACACCCGGCTTCGTCGGCTGGTCTCCCCCGCGTTCACCGCCCGCCGCGCCGCCGAGTTCCGCCCCCGGATCGAGCCGATCGTCGAACGCCTCCTCGACGACCTGCCGAATCACGCAAAGAGCGGCACGGTCGACCTGCTGCGGCACTTCGCACAACCACTGCCGATCGACGTAATCAGCGAACTCGTCGGCATCCCCGACGCCGATCGCCCACAGTGGCGAAAGTACGGTGCCGCTGTCACGGCCGGGCAGGGCAAACAACTGGCCGAGGCGATACCGGGCATCGTGGCCGACGCCAAGGCCGCGGTCGCCCAACGACGGGCTGAGCCCGGCACCACCGACGTGATCTCCGACCTCATCCGCGCCCAGGCTGCGGACGACGACCGGCTCAGCGACACCGAACTGGTCACCTTCGTCTGGCAGCTGGTCCTCGGCGGACAGACCCCAGCCAACCTCATCGCCAACGCCGTGGACACCCTGCTCGCCCACCCTGCGCAGCTCGCCGCCCTACGCGCCGACCCCAGCCTGATGCCCGGCGCGGTCGAGGAACTGACCCGCTGGTGCGGGCCACAGCTACTGACCTTTCCCCGCTATGCCCAGGAGGACGTCGACTTCCACGGCGCACCGATCCGCAAGGGCGAGCCCGTCACCGCCGCCATCGCCGCTGTCAACCGTGACCCGCGCGCCTTCACGGATCCGGAGCGGCTCGACGTCACTCGCCCCGCCGGCCCGGCGGCGCACCTCGGCTACGCCCATGGCCCACACTTCTGCCTCGGGGCCGCGCTGGCCAGGGTGCAGACCGAGGTCGCGCTCACCGCACTGCTACGCCGCTTCCCCAACCTGACGCTGGCCGCCGCCCCCGACGACGTACGACGCGACCTCGACCCGGGCACCTGGCGACTGACCTCACTACCCGTGACCTACTGACCGCCGCATTCGCACAGGCGTCGAGGAGAAGCATTTCAAATGGTACGAATCGGCGCTGGCGGGAACCTGCTGCTGTGCTCGTTCTGCGGCAAGAGCCAACAGCAAGTCAGGCGACTCATCGCCGGCCCCGCCGGGGTCTACATCTGCGACGAGTGCGTCGAGATCTGCACCGAACTCATCGAGGATGAACATCCGGGCACCACCGAGGATGCGCTACCGGGGTTGCCGAAACCACGGGAGATCTACGACTTCCTCGAGCAGTACGTCGTTGGCCAGGAGCAGGCCAAGATGGCGCTGTCAGTGGCGGTCTACAACCACTACAAGCGTATCCGCGCGAGCGGAAGCAGCCAGCACACCGGCACGACGCAGCCGGTCGAGCTGGGGAAGTCAAACATCCTGCTGATCGGCCCGACCGGCTGCGGCAAGACCCATCTGGCCCAGACGCTGGCCCGCCTGCTCGACGTCCCGTTCGCGATCGCTGACGCCACCACACTCACCGAAGCCGGCTACGTTGGCGAGGACGTCGAGAACATCCTGCTCAAGCTGGTCCAGGCTGCCGACTACGACGTCAGGCGGGCGGAGACCAGCATCATCTACCTCGACGAGATCGACAAACTCACCCGAAAGAGCAACAACCCGTCGATCACCCGGGACGTCTCCGGCGAAGGCGTCCAACAGGCGCTGTTGAAGATTCTTGAGGGTACGACCGCCAGCGTGCCGCCGCAGGGCGGACGTAAACACCCGGACCAGGAGTTCATCCCGTTCGACACGACGAACGTACTCTTCATCGTCGGCGGGGCGTTCGACGGCCTGGAACAGATCATCGCGCAACGGACTCGCCGTCGCAGCGTCGGATTCGGTGCCACAGTCCGCCCTGGGCACATCCGCGAGCCGCAGAACGCCCTTGCCGGGGTCGCGCCCGAGGACCTGCTGACCTTCGGGCTTATCCCGGAGCTCGTCGGGCGACTGCCAGTGGTGACGACCGTCGCGCCCCTGGACCGGACGGCGTTGATGCAGATCCTCACCGAGCCACGCAACGCGCTGATCAAGCAGTATCAGAAGCTCCTCCACCTTGATGGGGTGGAGTTGGAGTTCACTGGGGACGCCATCGCCGCCATCGCCGAACAGGCACTGCTGCGCCGTACCGGTGCCCGAGCAACCCGCGCCATCCTCGAGGAGATACTGCTCAACGTCATGTACGAGGTGCCCAGCCGGGACGATGTGGCCCGGGTCGTTGTCGACCGCGCCACCGTGCTGGACAACGTCAACCCGACCCTGGTGCCGCGCCAACAATCCGACCCCAACCGCAAGCACCGCGAAAGATCCGCCTGACCCGCCTCGACCTACCTCTTCCGCTTCGGCCTGCTGTGGAGTTCGTACGCCGATCAGCCGGGCGGCCCGGTCAGGCCGCGCAGCAGGATGTCGAGTCCGGCGGTGAATTCCTCCTCGGGTCCGATCTGCCGGGCGCGCCGCGCCGTTTCGGCCATGAGCGGGAATTCTGCTCGGGGCAGCTCCGAGATGGCGACGGTGCCCGCGCCGGCCAACGGGCCGAGGTGTTCGAGTTGGACCGCGCCGATGACATAGCTGAGCAGGGCACGTAGGGCGACGACCCGCCGCGCCCCGTCGATACCGCCTTCGGTCAGGATCCCGAGCACCGTCTCCGACCACCGCAGGATGCTCACCGACCGGTGTCGGTGCAGGGGCGTGAGCGGTACGGCCGCCGGGTGGGCCGCCACCGCGCCGCGAATCCGCTCGACCATGATCCGGATCTGCTCCGCCCAGGTCAGGTCGGCGGAGGGCGGGGTGGTGTCGATGGCACCGAGCACCTGTTCCACGACCAGCCCGGCCAGCTCCTCCCGGTCTGCGACATAGCGGTAGAGCGCCATCGTGCTCATGCCGAGTTCGGTGGCGACGGTACGCATGGTCAGCCCGGCGAGCCCGTCCCGGTCGATGACGGCCAGGGCTGCTGCGCCGAGCTGAGCGGTGCTGAGTGAGCGTGGTCTAGGCATGGCGGTTGACAGCGTACGACATACACCTACACTCGTAGGCGTACCTTGTACGCTTACGAGGAGTGGTGCACATGCGCGTACCCCGAAGATCGCTCGACACCGGCTCCGTCATCGCCGCCCGTGACCTCACCCCCGTCCTCGGTCCGCCAGTTTCCGTACCGGACCCCGAACGGCTGATCCACCTCCAGTTCCGCCGCTTCGCCGGGTGCCCGGTCTGCAACCTGCACCTACGGTCCGTGGCACGGCGACACGACGAGATCGAGGCGGCCGGAATCCGCGAGGTTGTGGTGTTCCACTCCCCCGCCGACGAACTACGGGAACACACTCCCGACCTGCCGTTCGCCGTCATCGCCGACCCGAACAAGCGGCTGTACCGGGAGTTCGGCGTGGAGTCCGCCCCATGGGCGCTGCTGAGCCCCCGGGCATGGCTGCCCATCGTGCGGGCAATCCTGCGCAGCACCTGGATGGTCATCCGCCGACGGGAACACCTGCCGGCCGGCACCCAGCCCGGCGGACGGCTCGGCCTGCCCGCCGACTTCCTGATCGCCAGCGACGGTCGCATCGTCGCCCACAAGTACGGCGAACACGTCTACGACCAGTGGTCGGTCGACGAACTCCTGGAGTTGGCCGTACGCGCACCACAACCGACACCGACAGCCACGACGCAACCGGCAGCCACGACGCGGCCGGCAGCCACGAAACGATGAGAAAGGTAGAGATGACTCTTCCCCTGCTCGACCGCGCTGAGGATGCCGACCGCTACGAGGTGATCAGCGGCGGATTCGACGAACACCTGTTCACCGCGGCCGCGATCGGCGAGCATGACCGCGTACTCGACATCGGTTGCGGTTACGGCCGTACGACGTTGCTGGCCGCCCGCCGGGCCGTATCCGGCCGGGTCGTCGGTAATGACGTGGTGGAGCCGATGCTGGCTCAGGCACGTGTGTTCGCCGCAGCCGAGGGTGCCGACAACGTGACGTTCGAGATGGGCGACGCGCAGCGCCATCCGTTCCCGACCGACGCCTTCGACGTGGCGATCAGCCGATTCGGGGTCATGTTCTTCGCCGATCCCGTCGCAGCGTTCAGCAACATCGGCAGGGCGTTGCGGCCGGGTGGCCGACTGGTCTTCGTGACCGTCGGGCCACCGCAACGAAACGACCTGCCCACTGTCCTCGCGGCGGCGATGAGCGAGCCGCCCTCAGCAACCGGTGTGCTCTCCCTCGCGGAACCCCAGCACGTCGACGACGTACTCTCCCGGGCTGGCTACCGGGACATCAGCGTGACCGATGTCGAGACGACGATCGCCCTGGGACGGGACGCCGAAGCGGCGGCGACGTTCGCCCTCCAGTGGGGTGCCTTTCGTGACTACTTCGCCCGGGCGGACGCTGCCGTCGTCGAATCGGCCCACGCGGCGCTCACCGCCGCCGCCCGCCCATTCCAGACCGACGACGGCGTCCGGCTACGCAGCACCGCCTGGCTGGTCCACGCGACCCGTTCCTGACTCGTCCGCTCGCCGTTGATGTTGGGTCCCGTCCCCACCTAGGGCCGACGGCTGCCCGGCCGGCGTTGGCATGCCGGCCGGGCAGCGGTCGCCTGGTCCTGGCCGAGGTCAGGAACTCGTGAGGATGACGAGTTGCTGCGTCGCTCGGGTCATCGCCACATAGCGGTCGACCCCTCCTTCGATGCCGTCGCCGAAAGACTGCGGATCAATGAGGACGACCAGGTCGAATTCCAGCCCCTTCGACAGCTCCGGGGTCAGCGACTGCACCCGCGACATCGCCTGGAAGGCGGGATCGCCAATGACACACGCGATCCCCTCGGCGTGCGCGGTGAGCCAGGCGTCGAGGATCGAATCCAACTCCGACACCAACCCGTGTACGACGGGAACGCCGCTGCTACGGATGGAGGTCGGCACGTTGGCATCCGGCAGTACGGCCCGGATGACCGGCTCGGCCGCCGCCATGACCTCGGCCGGCGTCCGGTAGTTGATGCTCAGGGAGGCCAGGTTGATCCGGTCGAACCCGATCCGCGCCAGCCGTTCCTGCCACAACTCCGTGAACCCGTGCCTGGCCTGGGCGCGGTCTCCAACGATGGTGAAGCTCCGGGACGGGCAGCGGAGCAACAGCATCTGCCATTCGGCGTCGGTCAGTTCCTGCGCCTCGTCCACGACGATGTGTGCGAACGGCCCGGCGAGCAGGTCCGGGTCGACGCCCGGCAGAGCGGACTCGTCGATGAGTGCGTCCTGCAGGTCCTTGCCGTGCAGCATGATCATCGCGCCTTCGTTGTCGTACTCGGCCGCCAGCAGGTCCTCCACGACCCTGGACATCTGCTCGCGTTGGGTCGCGACGGAGGCATCGTGCCGAAGCTTCCGCCGGGACACCTCCGGGTCGCCGAGCCGCTGCCGGGCCGCGTCCAGGAACGGCAGGTCGGAGACCGTCCAGGCCTGGGCGTCAGCGCGCTGCAACTTGCGAACCTCGTCCAGGCTGAGCCAGGGTGCGCAGTTGCGCAGGTAGGCGGGGACTGACCAGAGGTCTCCGACCACCTCGGCCGCGTCCAACAGCGGCCAGGCACGGTTGAAGGCGGTACGCAGCTCGGCGCTGCGTCGCAGCGACCGGCGAACCAGGTCCTCCGGTTCGTCGCCGTCGTACTTGTCCACCAGGATGGTGAGCAGTTCCGCCCAGATCTCGGCACGCGCCTCATTGTGCGGCGTCCCCGGATCCGGCGTCCCGAACGCCTCGGCCCAGTCGTCGGCGCTCAACCAGATGTCCGAGTCGTCGACCGGGATCGTCATCCCCTTGGCAGGCGGCTCCTCATAGAACCTGACCGCCGCCTCGATCGCCTGTACCAGCTCCGCGGACGACTTCAGGCGGGCCACCTCCGGATCGGTCTCGATGGTCGCGGTGGCACCTTCTGGGACGAGGTCCCGCAGGGTGCAGGTCTGCACGTCCTCCTCACCGAGGCTGGGCAGGACGTCGGAGACGTACGACAGGTAGGGCTGGTGCGGGCCGACGAACAGCACGCCGCCCCGACGGTGGCCGAGGCGAGGATCGGAGTAGAGCAGGTACGCGGTGCGGTGCAACGCGACGACGGTCTTTCCCGTACCCGGACCACCGTCGACAACCAGCGCACCTCGGGATCCCGCTCGGATGATGGCGTCCTGGTCGGCCTGGATGGTGGCGAGCACGTCGCGCATTCGGGGCGACCGGCTGCTGCCCAGGCTGGCGATGAAGGCGGACTGGTCATCGAGCGCGGCATGGCCGTCGAGCCCGTCCAGACTGAACACCTCGTCCCAGTAGTCGCTGATCCGACCGAGGGTCCAGCGATATCTGCGACGGCTGGCCAGGCCCATCGGGTTGGCGTGGGTCGCACCGAAGAACGGTGCCGCCGCCGGGGAACGCCAGTCGAGCAGAAGCCGACGGCCAGAGTTGTCCGTCAGGCCACGTCGTCCGACGTACACGGGCTCGGGGTTGTCCGCGCTGACCATGCGTCCCAGGCACAGGTCCGCACCGAAGCGACGTAGCGTGCGCAACCGTGCGGTGAGTCGACGGATCTCGTCGTCCCGGTCCATCGCCTGCTGGCCTACGCCGCCGGGTGCCTTGCGCGCGGCGGCGAGTCGGTCGGACAGCTCGGCGCGTACCTGTTCAAGGTTTTCGGCGATAGCCGCGAAGTGCTGCTCGTCCCGAGCGATCAGCGTTGGCTCGGCCTTGCCGGTGAGCTGTTCGGAAAGATCGAACACGCTGTTGGTAACTGGGTTCACGGGATGAGCTCCGATCTAGAATCGCACACAGCAAACACAGAGCGGGAATAATTGGACACGTAGAGTGACTAAATGGGCGCGCAAACATCCCTTCCGTTCCTGGCGCGGGTGCCGGATGTTCTTCGCTAAAGCGCTGGCCGGGCTCGGCTCAGCGCGTCGTACATAAGCGTCGCGGCACCGACGCCCCGTCGCTACGGATCGTGCCGGCCACAGCCGCCGCGCGACCCGTACGTCGACAACAGCACACGCACCTCGCGACTCCCCGTTTCCGCATGTTCCAGCTTCGACGGACGATTCTGCGGCACGACCCGGGTCTTGCCGCAAGACCCCCTATGCGCTATACGTTGAGGTAGGCGAGGTGTGTGTCCCGGCGGTTTGCGGCGGAGCCTCGTCCTTCTTTCGTGGCCCGCTCAGCGAGGCTGGGGAAGGTCATGCTGCTCCCGCAGCTCTGCCAACCCTCGTGACTTTTGCTCGTTGCGGCTGTCCTCGACATGTTCATAGAGCGCGAGGACCAGCCTGCGGCCGCGTTCGTACCGTTCGTCGCTCCAGGTCTTCAGGCGCTCCAGTCTCGCGTGCACCGGTCCGAATTCCGCAAGCATTCCACGAGCCGCCGACATTCAATCGATGATCAACCGATCTCACCAATGCTGTCCGTCGCCTCCAGACAGACCGAAGGCGGCGTACGGCAATGCCGCAACGCCGCCTGGCTGGTTCCTGTTGATTCGCCTCGGGCTCTGGGCCGGTCACTCGTCCTCGTCGTCGGCCGCGTGGTGGTCGAGGTTGACCACGCCACGCTTCCAGTAGCCGTCGACGTCGAGCCAGTCCCGGGGCAGGCCGAGTCCGCGCAGGTACCGACGAATCGGCTTGAGGTTGCCTGCCTCACCGGCCACCCAGGCATAGCCGTCGCCGCTGGGCAGTTGGATGTCCCGAATCGCCTCGTCGAGCAGGTTGCGGCCGTCGGCACCGTCGCGGTGCAGCCACACGACGGTCGCGTCGGCCGCCGTCGTCAGCGGCTGCTCCTCCGCCCGGTCAGCCACCTCGATGAAGACGTACGCCGGAACTCCGGCCGGCAGTTGCTCCAGCCAGGCCCCGATCGCCGGCAGTGCGGTCTCGTCACCGGCCAGCAGGTACCAGTCGAAGTTCATCGGGTTGAGGTGGGAGCCGCGTGGGCCAAGCACGCCGACCTTGTCGCCGGGCTTGACCTGTGCGGCCCAGGTGCCGCCCGGGCCGTGACCGTGCAGGGCGAAGTCGATGTCCAACTCCTGCTGGTCCGGCCGCACGTAACGGACGGTGTAGTCCCGAAAGATCGGCAGCGGCTCTCCGGCCGGCGTCGGGACGATCCCGTTCGGCCCGAGAGTCGGCATCACCGGCAACCGCTCGCCCGGCGCCGGGAAGAACACCTTCACGTGGTCCTCCGGCGCGGCGTACGCAAACCCGTCGAACGCCTCACCGGTCAGGGTCACCCGGGCCATGCGCGGGGTGATCCGGGTGACCCGGGCGACCTCCAACAGCCGTGGGGTGAGGTCGTGCCGGACCAGCTTGATCTCGCGCGCGGGAACGGTCATCGGGCGACTCCTCGGAAGAGCGGTATTAGGCGAGCCTAACCTACGCAGACCGGCACACCAGCGTCAGCCCAGCGCATCCCGCAACTCCTCGCCGAGCGCCAGGACCTCTGCCTGCCGAGTGCGGCCCGGCTGGCAATGCGACGGACATCACACCCATCCTCATGTCCACATTGCCACCTCTTACCCACCAGCTCGGCACCCACGCCAGCCACCAACAAGCAGGTGACGACACAAGTCGATCACTTCTCAAATCAATGACACTATACATCGGGCGTGGGATTCCCATCTACAACTTCTCACGGGCATACTGTTCATCCACGCCCTGGAATTCATCCGCCATTTTGGACGGAGGGCCACAACAGTCATGCCCAATGGAAGGATGTAACCTCGGTGAACAGCGGTACGCCCGAGAGGGAACCCGACCGCAGAGACCAACAGGACGCGGCCGTGGTCCGGGCAACCTACCTGGCCGCAGGAAGCGGTCTCGGCGCGGTGGTCCCACTCACCGCACTGAGCAGCTGCGGCAGCATCGGCGGCACAGCCACCGCAGGCATCACCGCCACCGGCACGATCACGACTGCAGCGTTCGGCGTCGCAGCCCTCTATTTACGCCGGCGCCGATAGCACCGAGCACCACTCATCGCACCTTGATACTGGCACCGACAGGGCCCGCTGCCCTCGCGTCCGGGACCACTTCAACCTCCGATTACCTCGCCCAACAGCAGACTCGGCTATCAGAACGGATCACCGTACGGACCGCGTTGCACCCGGTCGTAGATCTCGCGCAGGCCGTACGTCTGGTGGGCGTGCGCAGGGAGCGCCACCTGCGACACCGGTACGGTCAAGGCGGCACCGCAACCCGCACATGCGAACACCGTCACGCGAGACCCCCGGGTGATCATGCACCGCAACACTGCCCGCGACTTCTATCAGATCTCGAAGGTGGCACCGGGGGCGGCATGGTCGACTGGCCCGTCGAATCGGGTCGAGGCCCGCGCCACCGCCTGCTGCGGGGTAAGGAACCGGCTGACATGCGTGACGATCAACCGACCCACGCCGGCGGCGCTGGCCGTGTCCCCGGCGTCCTCAGGGGTGTGGTGCACCTGCTCACCCTCGGCAGGCACCTGGGCGCTCTCGGCCTCGCACAGCAGCACGTCACATCCGTCAGCCAACTCGGTAAGGCCAGCACACGGTGCCGTATCACCCGAGTAGACCAACGTACGGCCGGCAGCCTCGACGCGCAGCGCGAAGGCCGGCATGCCGTGTGCTACCGCCCGGCTGGTCAGGGTGAGCGGACCGACGTCCGCTCGATGCCCGTCCTGCAATTCGGTGATCGCGAAGGCGGACTCGATCGGGCTACGGACCGTCGTGTTGGTGAGGAAATGCACCAGCCGATCGGCGATGCCCGGTGGGCCGTAGAGAGGGATCGGGGCGGACAGCTCAATGTCCGCGTACAGGGCGCCGTAGTACGCCGTGAGCAGGTCCGCGCTGTGATCGGCATGCAGGTGGGAAATCCAGATCGCGGCCAGTTCGTCGAGTCGGACGTACCGTTGCAGGGGCCCCAGGGTTCCGGTGCCGGCGTCCACCCAGACGTGCGTGTCGCCGCTGGACACCAGGTAACCGGAGCACGGGTTGTCCACGCTCGGATATGGCGTCGCACACCCGAGGACCGTAAGGCGAAGCGACTCATTGATCACCCCCACATCCTAGGTACGGTCGCCGACCTGCCGCCCGCACAGCGGAGTCGACCGCGCGGCAGCGGTAGCCGAGCCCGATGCCGCGTCGGCCGACGGCCGTCGGTCATGGATTCAGTAGGCCGGAGATCGCCCTGTCAAGGCGTGCCGCCCGGCCGGCCGGGGTCCGGGCCTTCAACAGCGGCAGGATCACCTGATAGCGGCCGGTCTTGTCGAGTGCCTCGAAGGCGTTGGCGGCCTGCGGGTGGGCCGCCAACGCCTCGGCCAGATCGGGCGGCACGATGGCATTGCGCTGGGCCGCGTAGGCCGCCGCCCAGCGGCCGTCCGACTGGGCGGCGGCGACCTGAGCGAGGCCAGCGGGGCGCATCCGCCCGGCAGCGGTCAACTCCTCCACGCGCTCGACGTTTATTTGGGACCAGGGGCTGCCCCTGCGGCGGGGCGAGTACCGCTGGAGGAAGAAGTGCTCGTCGTACGATCTGCGATGGCTGTCGATCCAGCCATGACACAACGAGACCTCCAACGCCTGCTCGGACGTGACCGAGGCAGCCGGCGAACCCTTCTTGGCGATCTTCAGCCAGGCCTCGGTCTGGGTCTCGTGCTGGTCGGCCAGCCACGACTCCCATCCGGCGGCATCCTCGAAGTGCATCACTGCCCCAGAACCTCCAGGTAGTGCCGGTTGTACATGATGCCCAGCACATTGCCGAAGGGGTCGATCACGGATGCGGTGACGAACCCGGGACCGTGCTCGGTGAGCGGCTGGTAGGGCGTTGCGCCCATGGACAGCAGCCGGTCCAGGGCGGCCTGGACGTCGTCGACATGCCAGTGCAGGATCGCGCCTCCGGGGGCGGCAGCCGCGCCGGGCGGGGCGTACCGCCGGTCGATGAGGCCGAGTTCGGACTGGTAGTCGCCGATCCGGAACTCGTAGTAGGCGGCCGGCTGTCCGTTGCCCGGGCGCTCGAAGTAAGGCTCGACGCCAAGGAGTTCGGTGTACCACTGCTTGGCCGCCTCCGGGTCGTCGACCCAGAAGTTGATGGTGGCCGGTCCTCGCAGCATGGGTGGTTCCTTCCCTCGGTAGGTGACGATGACCATCCTGCGCCGCAAAGTGCTCACCCTCTGAGCACTTTTCCTGGGATTCTGGGAACATGCGCGCAGACCGACTCGTCGCCGTCCTCCTACTCATGCAGTCCCGAGGCCGGGTGACCGCCGCCGAGTTGGCAACGGAGCTGGAGGTGTCGGTGGCCACCGCCCGCCGGGACCTGGAGGCGCTGTCCGCAGCGGGCATTCCGGTGTATCCGCAGCCCGGACGCGGGGGCGGCTGGTCGCTGGTCGGCGGTGCCCGCACCGACCTCAGTGGCCTGTCGGCCGTCGAGGCACAGGCGTTGTTCCTGCTCGTCGGCCCGGCCACAGCAGTCTCGGAAGAAGCCAAGGCGGCGCTGCGAAAACTGGTACGGGCGCTGCCGCAGACCTTCCGAGCGGACGCCGAGGCCGCCGCCAGCGCTACCATGATCGACCCCACCCGGTGGAGCGGGCGTGACCAGTGGCGGCCCGAGTTGGTGGAGTTGCTCCAGACCACCGTGGTTCGCCGGCGGAAGGTCCGGTTGACCTACACCAACCGCGCCGGAGAGCGGACCGAGCGGCTGGTCAACCCCTGGGGCCTCGTTGACAAGGACGACATCTGGTACCTGATCGCCGGTACGGAACGCGGACAGCGCACCTTCCGGGTCGACCGGATCAGCACGGCAGAGCCGACTGAGCAGCCGGCGGAACGCCCGGACGGCTTCACGCTCGGCAGCGCCTGGCAACAGGTCGTCGACGAGGTGGAACAGCAGCGCTCACGCACCTGGGCGATCGTACTCGTCGAGGCCAGGTTCGTTCCGGTGCTGCGCAACCAGTTCGGCCGGCACTGCCACATCGAGGGCGAGCCCGACAACGGGCGTGCCCGGGTCCGCCTAGCCGCACCGACCCCGTTGGACATCGCCCGGCACCTCGCCGGCTGGGGCGCGATGATCGAGGTGGTCGAGCCGCAAGCCGTCCAGCGGGAGCTGGCCCGGATCGGTGCCGAGCTGACCACTCGCTATCCCACCGGGCGCTGATCCCATCTCACCCCCTGGTGGTGGGCGGGCTGCCTGTCAGACCCGGGACATAGGGTTCCACCTCGATGGATATCTACACCCAGGGCAGGGAGGCGCCGTCCGGCTCCCCCGCCTACGCGTTGTACTGGTGGATCGAGTCCCTGCACGAACTCATGGACCTACTCTACGGCGCCTTCACCGAGGAGAGATGGTCACACACCTACCGGTCCCCTTCGCTGAAGCGGCTGGAGAAGGAACTCCTCTGGTATTTCGAATGCCCGCACGGCGGCGACCTGGACACCATCGTCTCGAAGTCCGTCGCGGGCTATCTCGGCGAGACCCTGCTGAACGAAGCGGGCGGACGCTGGGACTGGGATGAGACCGCAGGGCTGCCTGTCGTACGCCCGGATCCGGTGTTGGGGCTGGATCCGGTCATCCCGTTGACCATCGTCGAGCAGGCCCTGGACGAGAAATCGGGCCTGGTGTTCACCGAAACAGCTCGTAGCCTGCGAAACGTGGTGCGGGCCCGGCAACGGAAGAAGGTGAACGCGGGTTGGCAGCCGGAACGGATACCCACCCCATGGGTGGCACTGGAAAATCTGGAAGCCGTCACGTACGCCAGACAACTCACCGACTGGGGCAACCGCTGCTACAGCATCTATTACCACACCTGGTCAGACGAGGCAGGCGGCGGCATCGAGCACTGGAACTTCCAGCCGGAGTCCCTGGACACGATGGAAGCCCTGCTGCGTGAGAACTTCCAGACGGTCGAGGACTACAACCGGGTCGCGGACGAGCCCTTCTGGGTGCAGGCTGCCTGGTACGTCGGTGAATACGTGGTACGCCACAAGCGCGCCCAGTGGCAGTACCTACAGGTCAACCCGGACGCCGCCCCCGGCACGCTGTACGCGGCCGACAGCTACTGGACCGGCAGCGCCTTCGTCAGGCAGCGGTACCGCTACGACAGCCACGCCGAACACCCGGCCGAGATGCTACGCGCCGTCCTGACCGGGACCTGCCTCCGCGAGGTCGTGGATGGCTTCAACGACCCGCGCAACGGTGGTGACTACGGACCCTGACCTGCCCCTACCGGTCGCCCGTAGGTGCTGGGTGGGGCGGGCCGAACCGCTCGACCGGGGTACGCCGACCGGAACGGAACATCTCCAACGCCAGGTGTGGTGGTACGGCAGATGCCACGAACAGCACGCTCTCGTCCGGCGCGACATAGATCGAGCCGCCGCCCCGTACCGGATGGACGACCAGCACCGCGTCGTCCTCGGGCAGTAGACGGTGGTGGAGGGCGACGCCCGGCACGGTCCGGTGGAACAGTTCGATACCCCAGTCGGTCAGGCGCTGCTGTAGTCGTACGCGTCCCTCGGCAAGACGATCGCGTAGCCACGGTGGCTGCGCGCTCTCGCTGCGGGGGTAGTGCCGTTGGTCCGTTACGTAGGCGATCGGGTCGACGGATGCCGCTTCCCAATCCGGCTCGTCGTCGTAGTTGAACCGGGTAGTCATGTCACCGGCCGACGTCACCGTCAGCTCCAGGCCGAACCAGGTGCCCAGCTCGGTCAGGTACGACGCCTTCCGCAGCGCCGCCAACGCGACGCTGCCTACGGAGTCCTTCTTCCAAAGGAGTTGACTCGTCCGGTCAGCCCAGTGCGCCGTCAACACGCTGACGCTGGCCGTTGTCAGTACGTTGGCCCGCAGCGTGATCCGATCCGCGTCCACCGGCAGCTCCTCACGAAGCAGCCGCCCGAGTGCTGCCAAGGCCGCGCGCTCATTCTCGACGCACTGCGGCAGGCGAGCCGATCGTTCACCGACCGACTCGGTCCAGCGCAGCTGGATGCCGGACGACCCACCGTCGGTCAAGGCGAACCCGTCCCGCAACGGCTCGTCCGCCATCATGGCTCTCCTGTTCGACCCGGTGGAGCAGCAGCCCTCCGCCTGGATCCGGCAACAGCACGTCTCCCCAGCGGGGATGATCACCCTAGTCCTCGCCGGCAAACCGTACCGATGACGCAGCTGGCAGAGCCTGCGTGAGTGTCGTATCCGGCTGGTATCCCTGACTGAAGACGTCAACGTGAAGGAGCCAGCCCAATGCCTACCGACGAGGAACAGATCCGCAGCCTCATCGAGCGCTGGGCCGAGGCGGTCCACCGGGGAGACCTGACCGGGGTCCTCGCCGATCACGCCGAGGACATCGTCATGTTCGACGTACCCCCGCCGTACGAGGGTGTGCGCGGCCTCGACGCGTACCGCGAGACGTGGCCGCCGTTCTTCCGGTGGCAGGCCCAGGGAGCATCGTTCGATATCGAATCCCTGGAGATCAGGGCCGGAGCCGAGGTCGCCTTCGCCTACGCGTTGCTACGCTGCGGCACACCAGACGAGTTCGCCGCCAAGCCAGAGAACCGGCTACGCCTGACGCTCGGCCTACACAAGCGGGACGGCCGGTGGGTCGTCGTCCACGAGCACCACTCCTTCCCTACCTCGGACTAGACCTGTACGAACCCGCTCGTGTTGGGCCCGGTGTGCAGGTGGAGTCGGCACGTGTCAGAGATGTCCTAGTCCCGGCAGAGGCAGAACGGTTTGCCGGCCGAGTCGGCCAGCGGGTATCCGTTCTCGTTCTTGCGCATCAGCTCGGCGCCCAACCTGTCATGGCCGGCACGGCTCGCCCACGTACTCTCGGTCCGCCAGGCTCAGCTCAGTGCCAACGGAATCTCCTCGGCTTTTGCCTGTAGCCGATTGGTCGAGCCGTTGGTGAAGCGGATAGACCCAATGAAGCCCAACCGCAACGTACCCGTACGGAAGGTGGCGGGCACCTGGAACACGGCCCAGACGCTTCCCGTCTTCACGGTGGACTGTAGAACGTGGAGGGTTGTCTTGCCGCTCCGCTGCCGGGCGGTGTATCGCCGTGTCCCGTCATCGAGCTGAGCTGACTTCACCGTGTCAAGCACCACCGACTCTGGGTCGCAGTCCTGGCCACAGTTCGCCACAATTATGGTGATCGGCACGATCAGCCAGGCTTGACCAGCCGGAGCCCACCCAAGGCTGTACTCGGCTGGGGTGAGCTGCACCTGCGCTATTCGCGTATTGATGCCGAACGGCGGCGTTCTGAACGAGAAACCCGGCCCGGTGGTCGCAGACTGCTTTGGCAAGGCCGGATACAGCCCGGCAATCTCGTTGATCCGTTGACCGGTACGCAGGTCCAGGGACTGTGGCCGCCCGTCGGCGGCAGTCACCGTGACCGGTGCCCCGACCGGTGCACTCACCACCAACAGCTCACTGACCCGTGGACCACCCAGGGCAACAGGCTGGCGGTCGCCCACCTTCACCGACAGCTTCTCCCGGGATGCTTCCTCGTCCGGCGCCTTGAGCAGCGAATACCCGGGGATCATCAAGCCGCTGCCGAGCTGGACCACCACAAACTCGTGTCCAGCAGCGGCCTGCACCGTCTTACCACCCGCCGTGATACTGCCCGTCGCGGACGACGATGCCCGAGCGTCGGTCAACACCATGGCCGGGGTGAGCGTCGGGCTCACGGCAAGAGCATCGATGGACAGGCCGTACCCCAGACCGACAATCAACGACTTCGAGGATTCCGGCACGGTAGGAGTGAGGCCCAACCGCTCCAACTTGCCGCGACCGTAACCGATGAATTCGGCGGGGGCGCTGACCGACGGCTGGGTCGGGGTCGGGGTAGCCCGATCACCGCCCGAATCCCCCTTCCCGCACCCAGCCACCAGCACCGTCGTGGTCATCGCGAGCGCAAGAAGCAATCGACGCATCGTCCCTCTCCCCCGTCAGGCGTCGATTAGACCACAAGCCATCGACGGTACGTGACGACATCGTCAGAGACGGTGACCGATACGCCTCACCACGGCAAAGCTCGGCTGGGCGACAAGCACGCGATTGGACATCCCATTCGACGCTCGTCCGGACGGTCGTCCGACGGACAGTCAGGCCACAAGCCCCAACAGCTCTTCCGCCTGCGCGTTGAAGTGAGCGACCTCAGCGACCTTGGCGTACGGCTGAAGCCGCCGTTGCAGGTCACGCACTGTCTCACGGCAGCGGGAAGAGTTCACCTGGGCAGCAAGCTCGACGGTCTCAAGACTCTTGACTGCCGCCGCCTCGACGTTGCGCCGCGCCAACTCCCCCACGGCGAGCGCCGCATGGCTTAACGCCCCTCGTCGTGCCCGCCCCTGTCTATGCGCACCAATGGCAGACTCGGATGCGAATCGCTCCACTTCAGTCGACTGCCCAAGATCACAAAAACAGTGTGCCGCCTCTCCGAAGAGATAGGGAACATCGATAAAACGCGCCCATTCCGGTTCGTCTTCCGCTACAACGGTTCCGAAGATCCGTTCCGCCTCGGCAACTACGGCGGCAGCCCCACGGCTGTCGCCCAGTGCAGCCAGTGCTCTTCCTTCGAGAATATGGAGGTCAGCAAGGCATGCCGGCGACTCGTCATCCGTCATGCCGTTGCGCCCGGCACGCGCGAGCATCAGCGCCTCGTGCGGGTGCCCGAGCAAATTCGCCTGATCCGACATCCCGGCAAGGACGTGCGCGCCGAGCGCCACACTGCCGGATGCCTGCGCAAGCCCGAGGGCTTGGATGAGATAGCGCTGCGCAAGTCCATGCTCGCCGTCGTCGTAGGCCATCCAGCCGACGAGGTACGCCTGCTCAGCAGCAGCCTCCTGGATAGCGCGCCGCACCTTCCCGTCGTGGTCACGTTTGAGCAATGGAAAGACGTAGCTGTTCATGTACTCAACGAGGGCAGTACGAGCATGACCACCGCCCCGCATCACATCCATCTCTTGAAACAACACAAACATTTCGCGAATGCCCGCAACCTGCCGCATGCCAACCTTCCGTGGCCCACGGTCAGTCGTCGTCTCCGCCAGCCTCGCGAGTAGCCAGTCCCTGCTCGGCGCACCGAGGGCCGCCAGCACGAAGGGCGCTTGCACAATGCTGCGACGACTCACATCAGCCTTCCCGAGTTCCGCAATCGTATCGGCCGCTTGAGCGGCGTTGTCGGGATACATCAAACCTCTAGCAGCAAGCGTCTCTTCCTCGATCATGTCGAAGTCGGCAGGCCTTACTCGACGTCCAAGCCTCTCCGAAATGGCCTGACCAATCAGGGTGGGAACCGGGGGCCGAGGACGCTCCCCTTTCTTCACCCACCGATTCACTGCCGTGTAGTCGTATCGCAGCGTGAGCCCTTCGCTGGCACCTAAATCGTTTACGCGTCGAGCGAGACCGGCCCAGGAGAAGCCAGTTTCCTTGATCAGAGCAGCAAGTGCATCGTTCTGCTTGCCCACAGCAGCCCCTCCTTGCGTTGACCTCTACCTCGGACGCTACCGATCAGATGGCAACACTTCCAGACACTTGGGATCGCGATTCTCACATGGTCTTTCACATGGTGCCGCGACCACCAGCAATGGGCTTTCCTCATCCTCGGCAGACCACAAACAAGTGACTCTCTGTGTTGGCAGTAACAATCCATGGCTGAAGGGACGCCAACGGATGCTTGCTGATGACTTCTTCCGGCTGGCCCATGACGACGTCACGGGGCGGCTGCGCCTGAGCCACCGGACCATCTCGGTCGGGCTGGCCGCCGCGCTGCTGGGTGAGCTGTTGGTACTGCATCGCATCCAGATCACCGCGAGCGGGGACGTACGCATCATCGACCGGACCCCGCCCGAGGATGCGGTGGCGCACATGGTCCTGGAGTGCCTGGTCCTGGAGCCCCGTAGCCGAACCCTGCTGGTCTGGGTGGATCGGCTGGCGCAGTCGGCGTACGCCGATGTTGCTGGCCGTTTGATGCGGGCCGGGCAGCTACGTGTCCAGGTCTCCCGGCGGCTGATCGGGCGGGTCGTGACGGTCTTCCTGCCGACGGACATGAACCAGGCGGCCCGGCCGATGGCCTTGCTCGCCACCCAGTTGCGCTGGCGGGACCCGCTGACCCACCACGACAGTCAACTGGCGGGGCTGGTGCTGACAACCGGCCTGGACCGGTACGTCCTCGACGGCGCTCCGGCCGTCGTCCGGGGATATCTCCACTTCGTCGTGGAGCACCTGCCACCGCCGCTGCCTCAACTCCTACACGCCGCTCGTGTCCACCTCTGACGAAAGGCACTGCACCGATGACCAACCTGCCGGTCGTACGCCGGGCTCGATATGCCGAGCTTGGCACCATCGCTGCCCTGGTGGGCGAGTCAGGCTATGCCCTACCGATCGCGGCCTGGCTCGTCCCCAACGAACTCGGACGTGGCGCGGTCCTCACCGACGCCGCCCGGATCTGGGTCGAGCACGCGCTCTTCTTCGGCGAGATCGACGTCATCTCTGACGAGGACGGGCTCGCCGCAGCCGCCGTCTGGTTCCACCGCTACCGGCCCGTTCCACCCCCGACCGCGTACGAGGCACGGCTCACCGCCGCCTGCGGCGAGAATGCCGAGCGGATCACCGCTCTCAGCGCGCTGCTAGACAACCAGCGTCCGGAGAAGGGCCATCAACACCTCGCCTTCCTGGCCGTCACCGCAGACCTGCACGGCACCGGCATGGCCACCGCGCTGCTCGCACACCATCACACCCAGCTCGACCGCTATGGCACCCCCGCGTACACCGAGGCCTACAGCACCGGTCACGAAAAGCTTCTGACTCGGCATGGTTATCAGCCCCGCCCTGCCCTGCACCTGCCCGACCGCAACATCGTCCACCCCATGTGGCGGGCCAGCCGCACCGCGACCTAACTCCCCCCTGGCTCGCCCCGACTGCCCCGAGACGGGCGAGCCCCGGCACCGGTGGCGCTGCGCGGCAACGCACGTCAACTGGTGCCGAAGCGGCGGGGCCGCCTCCGATCGCCTCCCGGGAGGTGGCCCCGCCGCGTCTATTTGGTGTGCTTTCATGGCACAGTGCGACAACCGGACCTTTCTACGGCGAGTAGCGCTCCCACCCCGGGTATTCGGCCACGCAATGAGGCTGACCTCGATGAATGCGTCCGGGTACTCAGGAAGGTCCACGAGCGCGACGGGTATCCGCTGAACTGGCCGGGCCGACCTGACGAGTGGCTGGCATCGCCTCTGCTGCTCGGATCCTGGGTGGCGGAGTTGGGGTGCCAGGTCGTCGGTCACATTGGTCTGTCCCGCAGCGGGGCTGGGGACGCCGCGCCGGTCCTGTGGTCCCGCACCACAGGCGTACCCGTCACGAATGTCGCTGTGATCAGCCGGTTGTTCGTTTCACCTGTGGCCCGTGGGCATGGGATCGGGGCTCTGCTGATGGCGAGGGCCATGCAGAGTGCGCGAGAACATGGCCTGCATCCGGTACTCGACGTCGTCGCTTCGGACGGTTCGGCTGCCGCGCTCTATCAGCGCCTCGGATGGCGCATGCTCGGGACGGTCGATCAGCAATGGGGTCCTGCCCAGACCGTCACCGTGCATTGCTTCGCCGCGCCCACGTGATCAACTAAATCGGGACACACATACCTCAACACCGTGACCGGAACACCAGGTACGTCATCGGGGTGGAATAACGTACGTGGTGTTCCGGTCAGCCCGTGGGCAGGGGCCCAGCAGCCCAGCGGGTTGGCAGCACCATCAGGCAGACGCCGTCACATGTACCTGGCGTCCGGTTGGGCGTCGATCGTCACCCGAATCCTCATGATCAACGGTGCTGGGTGTCCGGATCCGCGGAATGACCCCCCACCCCCAGGCGTTGAACCCACCGACGCCCGGAGCAGCACCCCACCCGGGCCACCTCGGGAAGCCACCCCGGACAGCCGCCCCCCGGCGCGCGTCCAACACTCCGGCAACCCCGGCCGGCGGAAATAGCCGGCCCACCCCGAGCGTTACATCCCCCGGGACCCCGAGCAGGTCGCACCGACCCCGGCAGGTCCCCCCTTTTACTTGCTTTCCTCTTCTTTCCCTTTGTTCGCGGCACCCCACACCCCGTGTGGCGCGCGTGCCGCACACCCCCGGAACGAAAGGAACACCACCATGAACACCATCACCCTGCGCAAGACCGCCCTCGGCATCGCCGGCCTCGCCTTCAC
>NZ_JBSFTE010000011.1:0-79082 GCF_053590565.1 Micromonospora sp. NPDC003197
CGAAACCGGCAGTAAACACCGGCCGCATCCGGAACCGGGGAAGACAACACCTGCCCCGACCAGCGACCCCAGTCCTCGATCACCAGCGGCTTTCCCGGGCCGAGCGCCCGTGCGTACCGGTGCACGAGTTCCCACCTCTGTGGCCAGCCGGCGAACACCAACCGGGCATGCACCAAATCGAACACTCCACCCAACAACGGATCACGCTCGTCGTTCCGGCCGATCACCGTCACCCGAGGATGCGACCGGACCAGATCCGGGCAGAGCCCGGTGGCGATTACTTCACCGGTCGGACCGATCCGATCCCCCAACCAACCGGCCACCGACCCGTTCCCCGCACCCACCACCCAACACCGACCACCCCAGGCAACCCCCACCCTGCCCAACCGGTCACACGTAAACCCATCCAGCACCGCCGACAGGTAATCCAACACCCGCCGCCCACCCTGCTCATCACTGTCGAACACCTGACGCAACGCAACAGCCGTCATCGAACCCCTCTCCAAGCCGTAGACATGAACAGAGCGATCACCGCAGCCGGCCAGCACTGCGGCGACCCCGCCGGACGCGCCGGCTGGGTCGAACAGTTCGGGCAGGTCAACGACACCCCGCACACCCCACACCACCGCCACGACACCCGGCACGACACCAACCCAGCCACAAACCCGAGTAGAACGCCGCCAACCGCGACGAACGTGTAAGCCAAGGTCCTCACCTCAGGATCTCTGTGGTTCCGCCTTCATTCATGGGCGTGGCAGACCCCTAAAAGACGAGGGTCTTCGAGGTCCGTACCAACCGAGATCACCCAACCCCAGACGATCAACACGATCCACTGCAGACCGTCTGCATACTCGCTGAAGAAGGAAGACCGCTACGCTGCATAGAAGGCTCGCGATCAGCAGAGATAATGAACCGATCGGCAACGTTGACGCGGGAAGGATCTACGGATGACGCGGAAACGACTTGCACTTATCGAACGTCGCAGGGCAGCCGGTTACACACAGGAGGGTTTCGCAACCGCCGCTGGCGTCGAACGAACTACCGCCTACCGTTGGGAGGCGGGTGACACTCTCCCCCGCCCCTGGCAGCGTCCAAAGATCGCTGCTGTCCTGAAGATCTCCCTCGAAGAACTGGACCTGCTGCTAGCAGATCCCGATTCCTGCCCTGCTGATCACAACCTCGCCCACCTACCTGTCGACAGCATCAACCACGAACAAATCGAGGCACTGCATCCGCCTGAATTCCTGACAAAGATCATCGGAATCGCCGTCGGAGTAGGCGCCAACGGGATAGAGCATGAACCTGATGTCGACCTCATTCCGATGACTTGCCTCGAGCCTCCCCGGCAGATCGGATTGTCAGACGTAGCCCGCATCGAGCTTACAACCCGAGCCTTCCGCGACTGGGATAACCGTTGGGGCGGTGACCTACCCCGAGCCGCAATCATCACTCAACTCCGATGGGTTGCCTCCGTAACGAAACATTCTTCGTGCGATTCAACCAAGACGAAGGAAAAGCTACTCACCGCCTTGGCCGATCTGGCCAGTGCAGCAGCATTCATGAGCTATGACGTGAACCAACACACCGAAGCACGCAAGCTGTGGACCCTATCCCTGAATGCGGCACAGGAAGCTCAGGCTTCTGGGCTCATCGGCTCTATCCTACGACAGCTCACACACCAGGCACTCCACCTAAAAAGGCCGGCGGATGCACTACGGTTCATTCAGCTTTCATATGCTGTCTCAGCAACTCCGGAAGACAGCTTCTCAGATCTGGCTCTGGCGGAAACGGCGCTTTACGAGGGGTGGAGCTACGCTGCTATTGGGAAGGCACAGTCCTGCCATCGATCCCTAGAACGTGCCCAGGACTACTTCGACAGCAGTCTCGGCGAAGAGGTGCCTAGCTGGCTTTCGCATCTGGACCATACAGAGATGGCCGCTACCCGAGGTCACGCATACTCCGTCCTGGCAAGATCGATGCCCGCTGCCGGCGAGCAAGCCGAGCGGTTGTTACGGAGCGCAGTATCCTCTCGCTCCGACAACCTCGCTCGCAGCAAGGTCCTAAACCTCGTGGCTCTCGCCGGCACCATGTTCCAAAGCAACGAAAAACTCGATGAGGCGACTGCGATCGCAGATCGCGCGCTTGACGGTGTCGCCGGTCTCACTTCCCCCCGATCACGAGACCGCCTCTGGGATCTTGAAGAAGCCACCCGACACCTCAAAAGCACTGGACAGGTCGCCGAACTTCGACACCGACTCGGCAAGGTGTTGCGAGATGACTGAAGACAAATGGCCTGCAAATGGAGCCACGGAAGCCCTACGGATAGTTGGCCGTCACATCGATGTCAAAGATATACACGTGGTCGAGCCGCTGCGCCTCCACGATGCGTGCACCTTCCGCTTCCCTGAAGCCGGGCTGGTCACACGTCTCACGCCAGCCAACGATGAGGCCATCATCCGAGCCAACCGCGCATTACAGCTCACCGCATGGCTAGCGACACAGAACTTCCCCGCCGTCCGACCCGCCCTCAGCGAGCCCATCGCCGCCGGAAACTACACGGCGACCATATGGCACGAGATTCCTCGCCAGTCGACATCTCCACGACTGTCGGCCCATATAGCACTGGGAAAGCTACTTCGGGCATTTCACGAACTTCCCACGCCTCCCATCCCGCTGCCCCGATACACACCGTTCAGCCGTCTGCATCAGGCCATCACGCTGGACTCTGCCCGAGAAACACCGACACTGAGCAGCAGCGACAGAGCGTTCCTCCTGGAACTAACCACGGAACTGGCCGTCAAATACGACAACCTCAATTTCCCACTGGGGATCGGACTCATCCACAACGACGCCCACACCGGCAACCTGCTCGTTGACCCTCGCAGTCCGTTTGGCTACTCCCTGATCGATTGGGAGAGCGCCTGCCAAGGTCCTCGCGAAATGGACGTGACGCTAGTCGGAGCGCCAGGGAACCGTTTCGGCGACCCCGACAACGTACGTCGGGAGTTCAGCTCGGCGTACGGCTACAACATCGCGACATGGCCTGACCACCAACTACTCCGCGACATACGCGATCTCCATTCGCTTTCCGCGCACATCCGTGCCTCCGTCGACAATCCGGCTGCTCGTAACCAACTCCGACGCCGACTCCACTCACTGCAGGTTGGCGACCGGACGATCCAATGGTCAGGAGTCTGACGTGCTAGGCGATCTTTCGGCCCACTGCCCAGGGCGGACCGTGCGAGATATCCGCTTCATCATGCATGCCGATCAGACTGGCCTGGACTACGAGATGCCCGTTGCTGACTGACCGGCCAACCATCAGCCGGGCCGGGCTGCTCCGGGTAGCGGCCCTGGCCCTGCTGTGGGGATCGAGCTTCCTCTGGATCAAGCTTGCGCTACGCGGCTTCAACCCGGTGCAGATCGTCTTCGGCCGGCTCCTACTCGGTTTCGTCGTGCTGACCCCCATCGCCCTGTCCCGTGGTCTGCGCTTCCCGCGCGGCTGGCGCATCTGGGGGCACCTCTTCGTCGCCGCCCTGATCGCCAACGCGATCCCCTACGTCCTGTTCGGCGTAGCCGAGAGAACAATCGGCTCGAACGTGGCCGGCGTACTCAACGCGACGACCCCGCTATGGACTCTGCTCCTCGCTCTCCTCCTCGGGGTCGATCGCGCGGTCACGTGGTGGAAAGCCATCGGGTTCGCGCTCGGCTTCCTCGGCGTGGTCGCCATCTTCTCGCCCTGGAAAACCGCAGGCGAAATCGCAAGCTGGGGCGGTGTCCTCTGCCTCGCCGCCGCTGCCAGCTACGCGGTCAGCTACGTCTACATGGGCCGGTTTCTCACCGGCCGGGGAATCAGCCCTCTCATGCTGTCGGCCAGCCAACTCGGCGCAGCCACCGTCCTGCTTGCTGTGGCGATCCCGTTCGCCGGGCTGAACCCGCCCGTCTGGCGCACCGACGCCACGCTGAGCCTGCTCGTACTCGGCGCACTCGGTACCGGAATCGCATACGTCCTGAACTATCGGATCATCCAGGACGAAGGACCGACCGCCGCCTCCGCCGTCACGTACCTCCTGCCGATCGTCGCCGTGCTCCTCGGCTGGCTCGCCCTACGCGAAGCAATCACCATCTGGATTCTGCTCGGCACCATCCTGGTCCTCGTCGGCGTCACCCTCAGCCGAAGGCAACCAACAAGCACCATCCGTAGCTGATGCAGAGCCACACATGAGGAAGGAAATCACGTTGCAGGTCGAGCCAGGACACGCGTTCCGTGACGCATGGATCGCCGGTGTCCGCCGGCACTTCCCCGGCGAACCAAAACCCGGCTACGTCACCCCCTGGGAGGAAACACCAGACTGGGAACGCGCAAGCGCCACCGCCGTATACGAGCAGGTGCACGCCTTCATCACGGTCACCGGCGGAGCAACCACGAAACTAACCCGCCGCCAGAAGGGCCGGTTTGTCGCCCTCTGCTGGATCGGCCAGATCTACAAGCACTTCCCCAACCCCAAGCCCTCCTACGTGGCCGACTGGGACGACCTGCCCCAGTGGCAGCAGGAGACCGACGCCGACATCTTCGAAAGCATCGAACGGGACATCACTGGCAACTGACCGGCCAAGGAACGTCAGCACCAGCATTGAGACCAAAGGCGGTACGACGGTGAGCGGCAGACGCGACTACTACAACGATCCAGACGCGCCAGCGGCGAACAGCCTCGTACCAGGCGGCTCCGCACTGGTCACCGACGAAGCAGGTCGGATACTCATGCAACGCCGTACGGACTCGGGCAACTGGTCTCTGCCAGGCGGGATCATGGAGATCGGCGAAACCCTCCAGCAGTGCGTCGTACGCGAAGTCAAGGAAGAGACCGGCCTCGACATCGAGATCACCGGACTCCTCGGCATCTACACCGACCCGAATCACGTCATCGCCTACAACGACGGCGAAGTCCGCCAAGAATTCAACCTCACCTACCTGGGCCGCATCGTGAGCGGCAACATCACGGTCAGCAACGAGTCAACCGAAGTCCGCTTCATCGACCCCACCGAGTTCGACCACATCCCCATCCACGACACCGTACGACTGCGCCTACACCACCACGCACAAGAGCGCGAGGCTCCACACCTCAGATAGCGAACCCAGCACGACTCGGAGGTGTGCGCAACTTCGACCGACCTGCACGGCCTGGACTGCTAGATGCCCATTGCAGACCAAATGTGGCTATGCTTCGCTACCCCAGTGCGGCCCGCCGGCCACGAATGACCGAGATCGCTTCGTGTCACATCGCGTTCGTATCACCGCCGATGCATACACTCGCTGGATGTTCGCCCCCGGATACCCCGCATCGACCCGGCCGCCGGTGGTTCGCCCGCTCTGGTCGCTTCCTGGGCCAGCTCTCGGCGCGCTGCTCGGCGCCGCACTGCTCACCGCGCCGATCGGACCGCTGGGCAGCGCGATCCAGCACGACCTCGGACTGACCGCCGCAGCCACCGCGGCGGCCATGATCGCACCGTACGCGGTGGCAACCGCCGCCCTGATCGTGCCTGGCTACCTGCTCGGCCGGCGATGGCCCACCGCAGTCGCAGTGCCGGCACTGCTGTTCCTGCTCCTCGGGAGCGTGGTGAACGCCTTCGCGCCGGGGGCTGCGGTGATGGCGGTCGCTCGGGTCGTCGGCGGGCTGGGCACCGGGGCCGTTCTCGGCGTCGCTCTCGGCCTGTCCGGTCAACTGGGCCGCATGCGTTCTCAGGCCCGACTGGTGCTCGGAATCGCGCTCGGCGCCGCGCTCCTGCTCGGACCCGTCGTAACCGGCCTGCTGACGCAGATACTGGCCTGGCGATATGCGCTATTGATCCCCGCACTACTGGTTGTCGCCATCGCACTGGTCGCCACGGTCGTGACCGGCATCGTCATGTTGGTTCAGCACGGATCCCGGCCGAGCCCGCCGGCCGCCCCAGCCACGACATCGCCGCTCCCCAGCGAACCCCAGTCTCCATTGGCGGATCCAGCCAATCGCTGACCAACCGAGAAATGTACCGGCAGCCACCTCTCCCCACGGAGAGTAAATCCTCCGACATCGGGACCGAGGAGGTACGGCAGTGAGCGGCAGGCGCGACTACTACCACGACCCAGCCGCGCCAGCGGCGAGCAGTCTCGTGCCGGGTGGCTCCGCACTTGTCACCGACGAAGCAGGTCGGATACTCATGCAACGCCGCAGGGACTCAGGCAACTGATCCCTACCCAGCGGAATCATGGAGATCGGCGAAACCCTCCAGCAGTGCGTCAAGGAAGAGAGCAGCCTCGGCATCTACACCAACCCCAACCACGTCATCGCCTACAGCGATGGCGAGGTCCGCCAAGGATTCAACATCACCTGCCTGGGCCGCACCGTCGGCGGCAACCTCACAGTCAGCTGCTTCGTGCCGAGCGTCGGGCAGTGGGCACCCGACCGGGAACCCGTGCGCTGACGTGCTTCTACCAGGCGATCCTGGTGTTGGTGTGGTTCCGCAAGGGTGAGGGCAAGACCATCCTCGGGGCAGGGTTCGGGGTCTCGAGGGCTACGGCCTACCGGCACATTGCCGAGGCCGTACGGGTCCTGGCGGCACAGACACCCACTCTGCACGACGCGCTGCGCCGGGTCGCCGCCAACGGCTGGTCGCACGTGATCCTCGACCGGAAGCTGTTCGACACCGACCGCCTCGCCGAGACCACCGTGAGCGTGAAAGGCGACACGATCGACGCGTGGTACTCCGGGAAACACCGCGACTTCGGTGCGAACCTTCAGGCTGTGATGCGCCCCGACGGGCTCCCGATCTGGACCTCGGATGCGCTTCCCGGACATCTGCACGACCTGACCTGCGCCCAACAGTTGGACGTCACCGGAGTCCTCTACTGGGCGGCCTCCGAACTACACCTGCCGACCCTGGCCGACTCCGGCTACGAAGGCGCTGGCCAGGGCATACACACTCCGTACAAGCAGCCCGCCGATGGCCGACGGCTCGCCGTCGACAACCGAACCTACAACGCCATCCTTCGATCAATGCGGCGCCTCGGAGAACGCGGCTTCGCGATCCTCGTCGGCCGCTGGCGGACCCTACTGTCGCGTAATTGAGTTCGTTTACTTGTCATTGTTGGTGAGGAGTTTGCGGACCTCGGTGTGGACCCAGCGGACCTTGGTCAGGATCTCCCCGGGGGTTGCGGTCCAGACGAACGGCTTGGCGTCGGTGTTCCAGGCGGTGACGTAGTCGTTGATCGCCCTGGTCAGGCGGGTGACGGAGGTGAAGGTGCCGCGTCGGATGGCCTGTCGGGTGATGATCCCGAACCAGATCTCGACCATGTTCAACCACGATGAGCCGGTGGGGGTGAAGTGGAAAACGACCCGGGGGTTGGCGGCCAGCCAGGTTTTCACCTCGTCGGTGGTGTGGGTGGACAGGTTGTCCACGACGACGTGCAGCTCACGGTCGGGGTAGGCAGCGGCGACCTGCTTCATGAAGGTCAGGAACTCGCTGCCGCGTCGTCTCGGGAAGCAGCGGGCGGTGACCTGCCCGGTGGCGGCGTCCAGGGCGGCGAACAGGTTCGTGGTGCCGTGCCGGACGTAGTCGTGGGTGCGTTTCTCCGTACGGTCGAAGTCGATCGGCAGCAGCGGCTGGGTACGGTCGAGGGCCTGGATCTGGGTTTTCTCGTCGACGCAGAGGACGACCGCCCCGTCAGGCGGGTCCAGGTACAGCCCGACGATGTCGACGACCTTGTCGGCGAACGCCGGATCCCGGGAGAGTTTGAACGTGCCGGACCGGTGCGGTTGGAGCCCGTGTTGGCGCCACAGGTCGGCGATGAAGTTGTGCGACACCCGAATGTTCTCGTGTCTGGCCAGGTAGTTCGCCAGTTCCCGGCTCGACCAGTGCGTCAGACCGGTCACCGCTGGTGGAGTCATCCGGGTCAACGCCAGGATCCGCGCCCGTACCGCCCCGGGCACCTCGGCCGGCTTACCCGGCCGGGGCCGGTCGGCCAGGCCCGACACACCCTGGGCGTGGTAGCGGCGGACCCAGGTGTTCACCGTCGGACGCGACACCCCGGCCAGGACAGCGACCTCCTCCGCACTGCGGCCCTCATCACGCCACAACACCATCCGCGCCCGCTCCGCCACCACCGCGTCCACCCGCCGGTCACCGACCAGACTGGACAGTTCCACCCGCTGCTGCCGCGTCAACGCCACGAACCAGAGTCAACCAGGATCAAGTAACACCAAAACGCGTAAAAGATCTCAATTACGTGACACTACGTCACAGCACAGCCAGCCCACGGCAGATCGGCGACATCGTCCGCGCTGCTCTCCACCTCATCCATTTCGAATACCGGTAACTACCGGATTCTTGTTGAGATCACGTCAGTAGATGTCGTCGGTGGCGCAGATCTACGCGTGGCCGCAGCCGGACGCAACGGGGAAAGCAAGGTCGGTTGCCAACTACTCAGCAGAGCAAACGCACCACTCACAGACAATCCTGCAAGAACTATCCCATTGGCCGACCAGTCCGTCTTTGATACTCGGTTCGAGCCAGGTAGAGCAACTCCTCAGCCGATTGGAGCCGAGGAGCAACAAACTCAGTGAAGCACTCCTGATTTGTAAGCACCTCCCAAACCTTTTCTTGCCCAGCAAGCAAGCATGCGCACCGCGCATAAAGGAAATGATCGACAGTCTGCTCCAGAGCTAAGCCCTCTGCAAATTCAACCTGAATAGACGCAAGATACTTCAGATCGAGCACATCGAGGTTCCGGTCGAGTTCATCTTGAAAGCTGACAAGTTCTCCAAGGTCTAGCGCACACATACGCCGCTGAACCTTCCCTATCGCTATCTCAACGTCCGATCGACTCACAATAACATTCGATCCGATCATTGACCAGAAATCAGCGGCCACTATTAACCCCACCCCTCAGCACCGGGAAGCATCGGCTGGTTGCGCCTATCAAGGATCACCTTCCCAGGAGAATTGATATCATTCGACAAGGGGACACCTTGCTTGCGCAACTGCTGAATCCTTAGATGCTCGGCCACAAATACATCATCCTCACACCCACACACGTGCGTTATTTTGACGTCATCCATGCTCGCCAACCGACCCTTACGCAGATGATACCCCAGGCGATTCGTCAAGTTTATCGACTTGCCGACATAGGTCTTGCCAGGGTTATGCATGTCGGGGAACTCATAGACCCCTTGATCTTTCCCGCAGTTGTGCACTAGGACCGGCGCGTTACCGGCAAATACATAATACGTGTGGATGTCTGCGACGGTGAGATTGTGGACCCGTGCGGTCTGGGTCCAGCGCTGAACGGCGGCGATCTGCACGTAGGTCCCGGCCGAGGTTTGCAACCATTGGCCGGGTTGCAGGTCAGTGGCGTCTCGCCATTGCGCGAGGTCGACCACCCAGAACGGATGCTTGTCAGTCGCGATCATACTGCCTATGACATCATCGTCAGGGTTGCCGACGGTGATCTCTACAAGGTTCTTTACACCTTGACCGACAATCGTGGCCGTTACCGATTTGGGTTCGGATTGGCCGGTTTCAGGATCTGTAGCAAGTACCGCGTCCCCTACTTGGAGCTCTTCGATGAGCTTGGCGGTGCCGTCGCCTAGGACGACTGCTGTGCCTGGAACAAAGCTGTTGAGGCACTTTCCCGCGCCTCCGATACCACCGCCGATGCTTGAGCGCGCGCTAGACAATGCCATCTGCCCGGCGGCTTTGAATCCCATCCCCGCAGATAGTGCGACACTCGCGCCGAAGGCGGCGGCACCGATCACCGCACCGGCAGCACCGGCTACTGCGCCGACCACTCCCGCACCGAGGGCTTCGCCGGCAAGTTGCAAGACGCTTTCTTCGTCGGCGTCAAGTGCGTTGGTAGTAAGGGAGCCTACTGCGCCACCGACGAAGCCACCGATGGCTGCGCAGCCAACGGCACCTGCTCCGAAGCTGGCAGCCGTGCAGCCTGCACCGACGATCACACCAGCGGCGATGCCGGCGACCGCGCCGACTGCGCCGGCGTTGCGGCAGAAGAAGCTGGCCTGGCATTCGCGCTTTTTGCGTTCTGCCGCTTGACGTTTACGGGCCTGCGCGGCGGCGGCTATATCTTCAGGCGTCGGCGGTCGATTGGATGCGTTGTAGGCGGGTGTGCCGTAGGCATTCTCCATGTTCTGCTGGCCGTGCTTGGAGGGCGGCGGCCCATCCCACTGGGCATCGAACGGGTCGAGACCGGTGGGGTCGCTGGAGGTGATGGGCGAATTGTTGGCGTACGAGTAGGCGTTCCATTGCAGCGGATCGGCCAGGTCCATGATCGGGTCGACCGAGATGAACCGGCCCAGCGCCTGGTCGTACTGTCGAGCACCGATGTTCACCAGGTTGGTGGGGTCGTTGTCACCACCGACGAAACCCTTGCCGTTGACCCAGGTGATGTCGTTGCCGCGGGGCTCGCCGTACGGCGTCTGCCGGCGGTTGTCCACCTTCTGGGTACCCGCGTTGATGGCGACCTGCTGGGTGCCCTGGTGATCGCTGTAAAGCCAGGTCAGGTCGCTGATCGCCGAGCCACCTTTACGGCTTGCACAGGTAGTACCGGCAAAGCTGTAGTAACGGGTGCCGGTGTTGATGGTGCCTTCGCGCCGGATCTCCTGCCCGGGTAGATACAGCGTCGTACCAGTCAGGTCTCGACGGATGAGCCTGACACCGTCAACATCGTAGAGGTTTGTTTCGATGGTTTGGGCGGCTGCGGTGACGGTGGTGAGCTTCCCTTCGGCGTCCCAGCCCAGCGTCTGGCTGCTTGCCTTGGTGGTGCAGTCGTTGGCGGCCGTGCCGCTCGGACGGCAGGTGGTGTTACCGCTTTCGTCGTACGCGTACTGCGATGTCACGGCCGACTGGCCGGGCTCGGTGGTGCTCATCTGGTTGACCGCGTGTGGACGGACAACGCCTTGCCCGCCAGCCGGGACGACGTAGGTGCGCGTGGTATCCCCGCTAGCAGCGTGGCTGGCTTCGGTCAGTCGGTTGCCGGTGGTATCGAAGGTCCAGTCCTGCCAGTAGGGTGCCGCTCCACCGAGGTCCCCAACGGTCGGGTCGGTCCTGCAGTCCACACCGCTCTTCGGGGTCCAGGCGGCGGTCAACCGGCCGAGCGGATCGCTACGGAAGCACTGGGTGTCGGCCTCGCCAACTTCCGGAGTATCGGAGATGGAAAGGAAGTTACCGGCGTCGTCGTAGTCGTAGTTCCGGTCGGATACCGTCCCGGCAACGCTTTCCCGCCCAACGGTAGTGCGGTCGACTCGACGGGTCGCTTCTTCCCGATAGACGAGATCCTGGGTGAACTTGCCACCGGGCATCTTGTAGATCGAGCCTGATCGCTCGCCATAGGCGGTATACGACGTGGTGGCCATGGTGCCGGTCGAGCCAGTGAGGCTGGTATCAAGACGGCTGGGCATACCGGTAGTCGGGTCGTAGACGGTGGTGAGTTCCTCGGTGACGAGCCCACCGGCCGCCGGATATGAAATCGACTTTGGCGCCCCGGTGTCGTAGTACTTGTAGGTATAGACATAGGTGTCAGCGAGGCCGACCTCAACAGCCGGGATGACATAGTTGACGCCGGTCGGCTGGTAACGGACGTTGAACCCGCGAATCTGCCACTTGTAGGCGTTGCTGCTACCAGCCGGCTCATAGCGGATTGACTGCGTCAGCTGCCCCTTGAACCCGCCTTGGTCACTGTAGAGAGTGTCGTACTTCCACTCTGCCCGCAGGGAACCCGTGGCTGAGTCATCCCGTAGTTGTGTCTTACGGCCGATCTGGTCGTAGACGAACCAGAGAGCCTCACCCCTGGCGTCGACCGTCTTCTGCAGCTCGTTGGCGTCGTTGAAGGTGCTGGTAGTAACGCCCTTGTCCGGGTCGGTGGTCCGCCACAGCCGGCCCTTGAGGTCGAACTCGTTGACCCATTCGTTGCCGGCCGAATCAATGGTCTTGACGGCCTGCCCCTTACGGTTGAAGAGGTACCGGGTTTCCTGGTAAGCCCCTTCGACACCTGCCGCCGTCGTGTGCTGGCGCAACGCCTCGGTCCGCCCCTCAGCGTCGATCACCGTCGTGGTCGGGGTGCCTCCCTTCGGAGGTGTGACCTTCGTTAGGTCGCCCTCGTAGGAGGTAACGGTGCGCCACTTTTCCACCAGGTTCGAAACCCCGTCGCCCGCCATGAGAACTGAGTTCGTGGGCCGCGATGCCTGGTCGAACACGGTCTTTGACACGGCTCGCACCGACCATTCCGGCTTCCAAAGCAATGTCCCGGATGGCGCGCCTGGTTCGGCGTGCGCGCTGTACGTGGTCGCTGCCCTTCCGAACTCGTCGTAGATCGTGTCGGTAACCACCCGGTCACCGCTACCACCCATCGACAGCGACTGGGTTTGCCGTGGACGCATGAGCGCGTCCAGGATCTGGTACGAGGTCAGGTAGTTTCCGTCTGGGTTCAATGCCCGCGATGTGACGTAGGGGTAGTTGTCGCGGGCAGCCGCGAATATGTAGGAATACTGCGCTGACGGCTTGTTTGGATTTGCTGCCTTCGTCCAGCCCAGTTCCCATACCTTTTCGACGCGTCCGAGCGCGTCGTACTCGACCTCCGCGGTGATCCTGTTGTTGGGATCGGTGGTCTTCGTGGTAGAGCCCCAGTACGGGTTCGACTCCGCAGTTGACACCCAGTTAAACGGGGCCGGCCCGGTGGTGGTCACCTTGGTCACTGGCCCACCCACCGTCGGCGTGTAGGCGGTTGTGGTGACATTGCCCTTGATGTCGGTGCTGGTCAGGGTCCGACCGACGCTGTCGTACGTAGCCTGCGAAACCGTCTGCCACACCGTCCCGGCCTCGGGCGTCCAATCTTTGAGTTGCTCGGTCCTGGTTTCAGCCCCGAACGTTGGAGCCGTGTCGACACTGTTGGCGCCGTCGTAGTAGATCCGGGTGTCGGAGATTACGTCGTCGGCGCTGGCTGGGGTCGCGTCGCAGGCCAACGCAGTTGTCGTGGTTTGCTTGACCGTCTGGGTAAGGTTCTTGCTCAGGTTGCGGTTGTAGCTGTGGGCGACACACTTCTCATCACCGGTCTTCGTAATGTCGCCGTCATCCTGCGACCAATTGAGCGTCCCGTAGGCATGGTCGAAGCTCGTCGATCCCCGTAACGTACGCCATCCTCGTGAGCCGTCCACGCCCAGTGCGGTAGCGCTGTACGTCGCTTGGGTATTTACGAACCGCGCTTCCACGAGATCGCCATTGATCGTCCGGCTAGCGGTCGGGTTCGACCGCCATGGAACGTTCACCGTCTTCGATACTGGCTTGCTCTCGACGCCGTTGTAGACGACCTGCTCACGGACCTGCCCTGAGAACTGGTCCTCGTCGTATACAGTCTCCGTCCCAAGCGACGCGGGCACCGTAACGTTACGGGTGCCTCCCGACGGACTCGCCTTGTCCCCGTGCATGCCCCGCATGAAGGTCGTCACGGCCAGCGTCTGGGGAGATCCGTTATCGCCCACCCGAGTCTTGACCTGTGCGTATCCGCGCCACTGCCCCCAGGTCTTGCGCTGCGGCCGCGTAAGGCCGTCATCGTCGTCATAGTGCCAAGCTGGGTCGCCGACGTACTCGTACCACGTATGCTTCGATGGTGCTTGATGACCGTCGGCCAGCTGGATGTCATCTTCTACCACGTGCTCGACGCGGTGCTTGTGCCACCATTCGGTGATCAATGCCTGACCGGTCGGGTCGTTCGGGTCCGGGACCCGCACCGGATAGCACCGCCTCGTATTGGAGTGCGGGGCCAATGTGGCGACGATCGCCGCAGTACATTCGGGCAGCGCGTAATCCACCTTGATGCGCGCACCGGTCTCGGTAACGATGCTGGAGATCCGCAGCCAGTTGTCGGTTGTGCCGTTCTCAGTCAGCACCCTGTTTGGCAGCGACACCGCCCCAAACGTCACCGGCGGCAAGTTGACGACAGAACCAACCAGACCTGCATGGTCGATCTTGTCCAACCACAGGCCCTCGTGCGTAGCATCCGCGGTTGCCGCGAAGGTGTGGGACAGCGTCCACGACTCCACGTCCTGCCACGCCGGGGTCGTCTTGGTCGTGTCCCACACCCGCGTGGTGATCTTCTTCAGCCGCTTCGTGGTCCAGAACGTCGGCGAATACTGCTGTGGGCACGACGTCGCCGAGGCCTTGCACTCCTGATCCCACGGAGTGTCCTTCCAACTGCTCTTCACCGGTGCCGACTCGGTGCCGCAGTTGGAGAAGCAACGCACGTCAGGCTCAAACACGACCTGCGCGTACGGAGTGATGCTGCGCTCAGCCACCCCGTGTGACGCGACAGTTCGGTCATAGGTGCCGTAGTCGATACGGGTCAGATAGCCTGCCCGGTCGTAGGTCACGGCGTCGGAGTCCGTGTCGTTGCGGGCGTACTTGTTGGTTTCCTTGCCGTACCACAGGGACATCGTGTTGCCGTGGACGTCTACGACATAGTCGAGATTCCACCGCCAGGCCTGGACACAATCCGACCCCGCAAACGTGCTCTTACGGCAAGGCTCGCCAGTATGGTTGCCAAATACTGGCATCGTCAACGTCGAGTTTGTCTTCGCGCTGTGGCCAGGCAGGGAGTGAAGCCCAAAGAAATACTGGGTTCCATCGGTGGTAGTCACCTTCCAGTACTCACCGACGTCGCCGTAACCCGCGTCGCCGGTGTCACCGTTGGACGCACCGGTCAGCTTCTCGATCTTTGAACCGTCTTCGGCCCGAGTGTGCCAGCCTTTACCTGCCTGAAAGACCAGTTCACCACCGCGACCGTTGAGGCTCATAGTCGCATTGTCCGATCGCCAACACTGGTCGCCGCTTTCCTCAGCGTTGTTGGCTCCGTTCTTCATGTCATCCGCGCACGGCACGTACCGGCGCTCGATGTAACCAGGCGAATAGTCGAATCCTTCGCCAATCCAAGATGGCTGGTTGTTCGTAACCTCGGAGCGACCATCTACCGCCGAAGACGAATACGCCAGCGAGACTGTCGGCGTAGGTCCGTTGCCCGGGGGAAGGCGCAACGGATAGTTCCACGAAAAGTCACCCGATCCGCCACCGGCTGACCACGTCGACGACCCAGACAGGTCGGTAGCGCCGAAGTTGCCGTCCTTCCCCGCCGCACCCGCAGCCAACACCACAAGCGAACCTGCCTCTTTTGCAGAGGCAACCGCCGCCGGCTGGGATGAGCCCACCTTCACTTGTGCCGAGGCAACTCCTAACGCCACATCGTTGGAGGTATGCAACGGAACGGAGTGACAGCCTGGATCGTCTGGTGTGGACACGGCGCACTCCGGCACCTGCCAGAGCCGCAGCCGCGATGCCCATGATCCTCCGGCTGCATATCGAAATGAGTTGTAGTCGACAGAGACCTTTGCATCGCCAGTCGGCGCACCCTGCGGCGCGGTCACCTTCAGCACCAGGCCATCGCGCCAGGCCTGCGGAAGACTCCCCCGGTCAACGACCTGAACATTCAGGCTGGCTAGCCGCTCGCCAGCCGCGCCAGGAACACGGTCCACCCACACTGGCAGGTCGCCGACCTTGACCCCACGGCCGGATTGCGTGCGGGCGCTACTCGCAGCTAGGTCAACTCGCGCAACCGCAGATTTGGGCCACACTGGTGCTGGCGTTGGTGAGTGCTGAACCCGGTTCTGTGACCAGGCCTTGCCAGTCACCGGACGGCCTTGATTGTTCAACTTCTCCGCTGGAGGTTGGACCGGTTTGATCGGTTGTGCTGCTGGTTCTGCCTGGGCCGGTACACCTGCCAGCAGCGACACCAACACTGAAACAGACACCAGCCCGGCCAGCGCCGACCGCCGCCCCCGATGTTTGATCTGACGTACCCGCCGAAACCCAAGCACAGACATCAGCTGTTCCTCCCAAGACAACAGCCGCAACGAAACTAAAAGACTCAAGAAGCGCCGACCGCGTGCCCGGGTCTGGCTACATGCTGGATCTGTTCACTCAGCGCGGCTCACACCACGGCGCAAAGATCCTCGACCTAGTAGTGCTCACCTTCGCCACACCACTTGGCCGCCCGTGTCGATCAGGACTAGGTCGCCATCATCACGCAGGACAAGCTGCTTCGCTGTTCCGTTCGAGGTTCCGGTGCTCCACAGCGGGGTGTCGTCGTTACGGTAGAGAACCAGGTTTCCGTCTTCCTGGAACCTCAAGTAGGCACCGGGGTTGCCCCCGGTCCCGGTATCCCAGATCGGGAAACCTGCCTGGGAGAGAACCAAGTTTCCATCGGACTGCATGAGCAACTGGTAGTTACCGGCGTTTGACCGTAGATACTGGCCTTCAGTAAAGGTCTCCCCGCCGGCCAGCACATTCGTGCCTGGTGTTGCCGGAACCTGCGAGTTGTACCACGTGAAGACCGAGGAATCAGTCATTGCGCCTTGGAAGACGGCGATGTCATCGATTCCACCGACCCATTGGTCCACCAATTGTCCGTGTCGCAGCATCTGCCCCACCAGGATCGGACCGGACGACGGCATAGGCGTATACGTAACCGCCTGCGCGCCCTCAAGAACGCCATTGACATATAGGCGAACCTGCGACCTACCGGCATCGTACACACCCGCGAGGTGGGTCCAGACTCCCGACTCGGCCGCAGAGACCGATGAGACGCTGGTCATGATTGTGGTGTTTAGATCTTCGTCGCTGACTGCGAACTGCCATTTGCCATCACTGGAGGAGTACTTCAACGAGCCAGCGCTTTCGTTCACGCCTCGTTGCGATACCACCGCATGTGATGCTGTCAAGTCACTCAACGTTACCCACGCTGACATCGTGAACGAATCGTCGGTGCGCAACGCTGGCGCGTCCTGCCACAAGGTGAACTGTCTACCATCACTGTCAGGTGGGGTAACGCCCGCCTTGATCGCACTTCGCCCGTACTCCTGGCTGGACTCAACATTTCCCTCATCGGGGAAATATGCGGAGTCCAACCACAACCCCAGGTCACTGGTCGAGTGACCCGCCCCCACGTCAGAGCCACGGGTCAAGGCTAACCAGCGACCCCACGCCGTCGTCGAATCCGGTGCCTCGCATGTATTCATAGAATCGGAGGTATAGCACGGCACAGCGGATTCGAAGGTCCAGTCTCCGACGTGAGTCGGCGTCATTATTCCCGGCTCGGTAAATCCGCCTGACAGCGGGTCAGACGCCAACTGCCCGGTAAAATCGTGCGACACCAACACCCGGTCGAAGACCTGCACATCCGCCAGCGAACCGTTGAAGAAATTATTCGGAGCAACCGCGTCCTTATGCCGACCAATCTGGAATGCATTGGTGGCTTTCCAAGCAGTCGTCCAGGGCGCGGTGGCCACCTTGGAGCCGTTGACAAGCAGGGTCAAAAGCTGATCGACAGAGTCGTAGGAAAAACTTACATGCTGCCACTTCCCCAGGTCTGCTGCCGTTATCGCAGTTGGGGAGAACAGTTGTGGCCACGTCGCATTGGCACCACAGTCACTCGACCTCATCGTCACATTCCACTTCGGCGTCCCACCAGAGAGAACAATCCCGAAAAAGAAGCCGTACACACACGAGCCAGCCTGGGTCGCGATCGCCATATTTTGTGTTGGCAAGCTCGATAGGCGCACCCATGCCGATACACTGTACGACTGTGACGTATCCACCACCGGCCCAGGCGCTTCCGCGTATGAAGACACACCGTTGAACGTGGCCACTCGTCCACCGACCATTCGCATGTCGTCGGACCACGTCACGTTCTCCGCCGTTAGCAAAGAATTCGTCGGCGCTGTATTCCTATCTGCCAGTGCGGCTGGCACGTCTACACCAGGGTATGTCTCCAGGCCCCATCTAGCGACAGACGGTTGTGGGCGGGCAACAGTAAACTCGAGCGAGCCATTACCTTCGGTTAGCGCTGCGTTCACGGCCTTCACTAGAAGCACATTGCGACCGAATTGTGGCGCGGTCATATCAACCTCAGCCCACTTTGTAGTCGTGCCCTGAGCAGCGACTTCCTTCGTGGGCGCGTCCCAGCCATATTTGAACTTAGTCACGTTCGTGGCTGTCGACTCGAAGCGGACTCTGCCCTTCATCCCAGGCCCTCCCGGCAACGTCACGACTTTCGCCTCTACGTGCGGAACCGACGTGTCTGCCGCGAACTGGCACCACTCCGACCACGGCCCGGTTAGTGAGTATGGAGCTTTATCGGTGCTTCTGACTCGGAACGCATACGTTGAGTTACCTAGAATCGACACTGCGGCACTGGTTGCCCGCGCATTCGGGGTAATGCCCGTCTTGGCAGGCGGCGGCGTTTTGCGCGTTGGGTACGTGTCAGTCACCGCACTCATCCCACCGGCCGGAACCTCGATAAGCTCGAATGTTCCCGTCAGCGAATCAGCAGCGTCCTCGTCCGGGAACACAGCCGATAGCGCCGGATTAACAGTGCCAACCGTCAGGATCTCAGAATTGACACAGGCGACCCCTGCAACCTGCAGACCATTAGGAGCACCGGGCTTAGTGTCATAATCGACATACAGCTTTGCACCATTCGGATGAAATGTCTTCCATCGGTCCTGCGTCGACTCACCCTTGCCATCCGCAGCGCGCGCCGTGAACCCCACAGTAATGGTATTCCATTTACCAGTCGCGGCGGTCTGGACCTGATTTGTCACCGCTGCGCCAGAGAAGTTCATTTTCATATCCGGTTGAATCGAGCTACATCCGCCTGCTTCGTTAGCATGCCCCCACGCATCATCAAGGAACGCCTTCAAGGTCATACTGGACCAGCTGGCCTTCATTGTGGCATTGATCGCCGGAGTCAGATACATCGACGCAACCGAGTTGTCACACGACCACGAATGATCCAAATTCATTTGCACGTATGCCGATTCGACGTGCTTGCCCTTCAACGACACCCCGTTTGCCGTAGTGGGAAACTCGAAGAACGACCGATACAAGGCTCCAGTATCAACGTTCCGCCCTACTCGTGCGACTGAGTAGTCGACGTTTGACGATCCGTTATCGGTGGCATACGCCCACTTCGTCTTGTACACAGACCACGCTGGATCAACAAACAGCGGAAACACCGCATCTGGCGCATCCAGCAAAGTCACGTCGGGGCGTAGCACCAGATCGCTCTCCGACACCTCCACTGCCACCGGCGCGACCCGGGCCGCATCACCAGCTGTCGTCGACGTCGAGCCGAGTCGGCCGCTCGACACCTGCGGCTGGGCAGATCCGGGAGCCGCAACATCGGTACGCGAATCCCACATCACCGCAGGATCTGCCGATGCAAGAATCGTCTGACCAGCCATCGCCCGCAACCGGCCGTCCGGGCCGGCTTGCACCTGTGCGTCCCCTCCCAACCCGAACCGGACTTCGCGCACCGCCGGGTTGGCCGCCGCTACTGGGGTCTTGATCGTGAGGACGTGAGCAAAGCCGGTCCACGTCGCCCGCACCACCAGGTCCACATCTGGCAACACGTTCGCGTAGGTAGCCGAATCACCCGACACACTCGGCGTTGGCAATGCACCACCCGGCCAAGACATCGTCATCGTTCGGCCGCCCCGGTGAAATGTCACCAGCGGCCCCGTACCGCCACTCGAAAAGGCCACATCGGCGACTGAGACCAAAGGTCGCCACAAGCCGTCCGGCCCCTGAGTAAGGCCTAGGTCGACGTCTGCCCAGTTGCCAGCCTTGCGGGTACGTTGCGGCACTACTGCCGCCTCAAACCGCAACCGTCCATCCGGCTGCGCCACTACCTGCGCGAACTCCGTACGTGAGTCGTCCACCACCACTGGCTCCTCACAGGAGACAGCCAGGGCCGATGCCTCGGTCTCCGAGCCCGCCACTCCCGCGCATGCCGCGGTCACCGCAGCAGCGCTCCCTCTAGCTGGAGCAACGCCCACACCCGTAGCCACCACGGCAGCCACCCAGAAGGCCAGCCCGCGACACCACCGACGGCTCATGTCACACCCATTCGATCAAGCAGCAACGGCACAGACCGTAGACGTACATCCATGCCCCGCGCAGCCCTTGCCGAGCAACCGCTTGCCACACCCACAACCCGCGCAGCATGCATAGGTCGCCATATTTCGATTGGTTTCTGACCGTCAACTGGAATCACTACGCAGTGCAACTGGCATCGACCAGAGTGCGATCGGACTGTGATTTGAGCTACAGCCAGGTCGCCAATCTCGTGCTAACACCCCGATGGTCCGACCTGTACTGCTCGCATTTTTGGCCATCAATTGTCAATTTCCCGACAAATAGCCATAATCGGGCATTTAACAACAAGAGTGGTTAGCGCAGAGATCAAGATGAGGTATCCCTACCCCAGCCGGATGCCACCAGTATTCGAAGTAGGTGAGGTGGAGTGCGGCGCGGACGACGTCGCCGATTCCCCGAGGGCTGCTGGCGATGTGTCGTAGCGTTCGCTAGCGGCCGACCAGGATCGCGAAACCGCGTTCCCCGAGACAGCGCATCGATCGAAGTGCAACGTTGTAGGCCCAGTGGTCCAGGTGCTGGGCGCAGGTCATGCCGTGCAGGTGTCCGGGCATCGCGTCGGAAGTCCAGACAGGTAGCCCGTCCGGACGCATCACGGCCTGGATGTTCGCGCCGAAGTCCCGGTGTTTTCCGGAGTACCAGGCGTCGATCGTTTCGCCTTTCACGCTGAGGGTGGCCTCGGTCAGCCGGTCGGTGTCGAACAGTTTCCCGTCCAGGATTACGCGGGACCAGCCCTCGTCGGCGACGCGTCGTAGCGCGTCTTGGAGAGTGGGCGTGTGGGCCATCCTTGCTGAGATCACTTCAGTCCACTACCGGGGTCTCCTCGAAGCTCGACTCGTAACAGGTTTCCTCGCAATGCCAAGGCATGTACGATCATCCATCGTCAGACCGAAAAATAGAAAAGTTGATTGAGATGAAGAACGACGACAAGATTATTTTGCGAGTTCGAGCGAACATGTGGCGCGGAGTCGAAGCAGTCGGAGGAAGGCTGATCCTGACAGACTTATATCTTTCTTTTAGAGCACACGCTCTCAACGTTCAGACCACACCGGTAGACATTCCCCTTCAGGAGATTGTGGCGACACGCAAATACCGCAACATGGGGATAGCGCCAAACGGGCTAGCCGTGACAACAACGTCCGGAGAGGAGTATCGCTTTGCGGTGTGGGGGCGCGACCGATTCATAAACAAGATCGCCGAAAAGAATGGTTGGGCCAGTCCACCCAAGATGCCATAGATGCAGGGTCTATTGCGTAGTCAAGTTACCCCTGGTCACGGCCTCGATAAGGCCCGTAGGACGTCGGGTGGCTCGGGCGATGTTGGGCTCGTCGTTGCTGCGGTGGCCCCTACCTGGCGGCGGCACCATGAAGATCGGCGAAACTCCCCAGCGATGCGTCATCCGCGAGGTCAAGGAAAGAAGCCGGCCTCGAAATCGAGCTAACCGCGCTCCTCGTCAACTACACCGACCCGAACCACGTCATCGCCTACAGCGACGACGAAGTCCGCCAGGAGTTCAACCTCACCTACGTGGGCCGCACCATCGGCGACACCATCACGGTCAGCAAAGAGTCGATCGAAGTCCGCTTCATCGACCCCACCGAGCTCGACCACATCCCCATCCACGACACCGTACGACTGCGCCTACACCACCACGTGCAAGGGCGCGAGGCTCTGTACCTCGGATAGCGAACCCGGCGCGACTCGGAGGCGTGAGCAACTTCGACCGACCAGCCTGGTGCGATGGCTGTCGTGGGCTGCATGGGGCACCGGCTATCACAGCCGCCGCAGACCGCGAATGGTCGAGATCGCTTCGTGCCACATCGCGTCGTATCGCCGCTGGTGCATACACTCGCTTGGTGCTCGCACCCGAATACCCCGCATCGACCCAACCGCAGGTAGGTCGCCCACTCTGGTCGCTCCCCGGACCAGCCCTCGGCGCGCTACTCAGCGTCGCACTGCTCACCGCGCCAATCGGACCGCTGGGCAGCGCGATCCAGCGCGATCTCGGGCTGTCCACCGCGACCATGGCGGCGACCATGATCGCACCGTACGCGGTGGCATCCGCAGCCCTGGTCGTGCCTGGCCACCTGCTCGGCCGGAGGTGGCCCACCGCAACCGCAGCGCCGGCACTGCTGCTCCTGCTCCTTGGGAGCCTGGTGAGCGCCTTCGCGCCAGGGGCGGCGGTGCTGGCGGTCGCCCGAGTCATCGCCGGGCTGGGCGCCGGAGCTGTTCTCGGCGTCACTCTCGGCCTGTCCGGTCAACTGAACCGTGGGCGTTCCCAGGCCCGACTGGTGCTCGGAATCGCGCTCGGCGCTGCGCTCCTGCTCGGACCCGTCGTCACCGGCCTGCTGACGCAGATGCTGGCCTGGCGATATGGGCTCTTGATCCCCGTGCTGCTGGTTGCCACCGTCGCACTGGCCGTTACAGTCGTGACCGGCATCGTCATGTTGGTTCAGCGCGGGTCCCAACCGAGCCCGCCGTCCGCCCCGGCCACGACAACGCCGCTCCCCAGCGAACCCCAGTCTCCGCTGGCAGATTCAGCCGGTCGCTGACAAGCCGAAGAACGTACCAACAGCCACATCGCCCCGCAGAGAACTAGATTCTCCGACATCAAGACCGAGGGGGTACGGCGGTGAGCGGGCGGCGTGACTACTACCACGATCCAGACTCGCCAGCGGCGAACAGCCTCGTACCGGGTGGCTCCGCGCTGGTTACCGACGAGGCAGGTCGGGTGCTCATGCAACGCCGCACGGACTCGGGCAACTGGTCCCTGCCCGGCGGAATCATGGAGATCGGCGAAACCCTCCAGCAGTGCGTCGTACGCGAAGTCAAGGAGGAGACCGGCCTCGACATCGAGATCACCGGGCTACTCGGCATTTACACCGACCCGAACCACGTCATCGCCTACAGCGACGGCGAAGTCCGCCAGGAATTCAACCTCACCTACCTGGGCCGCATCGTGAGCGGCAACATCGCGGTCAGCAACGAGTCGACCGAGGTCCGCTTCATCGACCCCACAGAGTTCGACCACATCCCCATCCACGACACCGTACGACTACGCCTGCACCACCACGCCCAGGATCGCAAGACACCTCACCTGGGATAGCCGGACCAGATAACGGCCGATAACCGCACGGCGGACGCCCCCCTCCTAAGCTGAACCCGATTACCGTGCCACCAGGAGGACACAGGTGAGCATCGCCGAAATCGGTGCCGCGCTGCAGGCGGTAGTAGACGCTGTCACAGAACAGCGAAAGGGTCTGGTCCACGTTGCCGATAGCCTCCAGCAAGCCCGCGACCGGTTTCACGCCATCACCGCCACCTCAGGGCATCATCTCGTCGGCGAGACGCTACGCCAACAGACACAGGCAATAGACCGGCTACGAGAGGCAGAGACCCTGCTCAGCGCCGTACCGGCAGCGCTCGCCGAGTTCGCGACAGCGATCGGAGCAACCGTACGACTGGTAAGACAACACCGGCCGACCGTGCCGAGCAGCTATGGCGACAGCCCGATGCCCGTTGCGGTCACCTCCGAACCGCCCGTTCCGGCAGCGGTAGTCCGTCTTGCCGGTTGGCTGACACCTTGGCGCGAGGGGGAGAACGTCAGGGGGTACGCCTTCGACAGCGACCGCCGGCACCTGAACAACGAGCCCTTTTCCAGCGGCCGGCTGAAGGCCGCCGCCCACGGTCTGCGCCCGGTACGCGGCGGTGGTCATCCCGTCACGGTCACCGACCATGTTGAGGGTCATGTCGCCGCGCGCCTACGGGCAGAAAACGGTCCCCGAGATGTCACTCTGGTGATCAACAAAGCGCCGTGCGACGACCGGCCGTTCGGCTGTAACCAGCTCCTACCGCACGTCATCCCGTCAGGTACACGTCTTACCGTGTACGTGGTGGACGCCAGCGGACTTCGGCTACACCGCATCTATGAGGGCACCGGGAAGGGAATCGCATCGTGACCTTACAGATGATCTGGACCGGCAACCGCCGAACGGTGTCGACTCCCAACGAGGTCGAGGCGGCTCTTGACGAGATCCTTGCCCAGGCAGCGATCAGCGTGCTGCCACTCGCTGTCACGGTCATCCCGCCCAGCGGGTCAGACCACTCCCCGTTCGATGAGGATTTCCCTGACTGCCTCGAAGTCGGCCTCGGCCACCCGGACCGAGCCTTCGTCCGGTGGATCGGTGCAGGTGGCGGCTACGGATACGAACCTGCCCTCACCGCCGGCCCGGCGGATGTCCGATTCGACTACGGTGGGCAGCCCATACACCCCGATCCCCACGAGCTTCGGGTAAGCCCATCCGTCGCCCGACGCGCCGTACACGAATTTGCCGCAACCGGTAAGCGCCCCAACCTCTTACAGTGGCCCCGGAAGGATGACGACAACCATTGAGGTCAGCGGGTGGTCGCTGGATTCGTCAGGATCGCGCTGGCGATGACGTCGAAGAGGTGATCGGCACGGGGTGCGAGCGCGGGTTGGTCACCAACCCACGCGAGCGCTCCGGCCAGCGCGTACAGGTCGGTGCCGTCGATGTCGGCCCGCGCCGCGCCTTCGGCCTGGGCGCGGGCGAGGAGCCGGGCACCTGCGGCTCTCATCGCGACACACGAGGCGTGCAGCGCGGATTCCGGGTCCGAGATGGCGGCCACCATCGAGGCTATGACGCCCCGATAGTTTTCTGCGGACGCGACGAAATCGCGTAGCCACGACACGAGGGAATCCCCGGCCGAGCCCGACGTCTCGAGTTCGGCTGCCTTTGCCGCGAGCTCGTCGAAGTTCGCCCGGAGTAGGGCCTCGAGCAGGGCTTCCCGGGTGGGGAAGTGGCGGTAGAGCGTACCCAGCCCGACACCAGCCCTGCGGGCGATGTCGCGCAGCGACGCGTCGGCACCTTCCTCGGTCACGACGGCACCCGCGACCGCGAGTAGCTGGTCGTAGTTCTTCCTGGCGTCAGCCCGCATACACCCCACCTTGACAACCGGAGCACTGCTCCATATATTCGGAGCACCGCCCCGCTTAGGGCATTCTAGCCATGCTGAATCGAGGAAGCGATGCCACCGAACATGATGAAGGCAATCCGGCTGCATGAGCACGGGGGGCCTGAGGTGCTGCGTTACGAGGAGGTCCCGGTTCCCGAGCTGAAGCCGGGTGAGGTGCTCGTCCGCGTACACGCGGTCGGCATCAACCCTCCCGACTGGTACCTGCGCAGCGGGATGGCCAACCTGCCTCCGGAGATGAGGCCGAAGTTCGACCTGCCCGTGATTCCCGGCACCGACGTGTCGGGCGTCGTCGAAGCCGTCGCCGCAGATGTGGACGAATTCTCGGTCGGCGACGAGGTCTTCGGGCTCCTTCGCTTCCCCAGCTTCGACGGCAGCGCCTACGCCGAGTACGTGGCCGCACCCGCATCGGACCTGGCACGCAAGCCGGCCAGCATCGATCACGTGCACGCCGCAGGAGCGCCGATGGCGGGGCTCACCGCGTGGCAGTTCCTGATCGAGCTCGGACACGATCATCCGACGCCGTTCCAAGCGGCCCGGCATCGCCCGGTCGCCCTCGATGCCGGCACGACGGTGCTGGTCAATGGTGCCGCAGGCGGCGTGGGGCACTTCGCGGTGCAGTTGGCGAAGTGGAAGGGTGCACGCGTCATCGCGGTGGCGTCGGGCACGCATGAGTCGTTCCTGCACAAGCTCGGTGCCGACGAGTTCCTCGACTACACCAGGAGTCGCCCCGAGGAGATCGTGCGCGACGTCGATCTCGTGGTCGACACGGTCGGCAGGCGCGAAAGCGGTCGTTTCCTTCGCACACTCAAGCGCGGTGGCGCGTTGTTCCCGGTCTTCTTCGGTGAGTACGACCCCGAAGACGTCGCGAGGCGGGGCGTCACCATCTCGGCCACCCAGGTACGTTCGAACGGTCCACAGCTCGCAGAACTCGGACAGCTGCTCGACGCGAGCACAGTTCGCGTCGCCATCGACAGCACGTTCCCGCTCGCCGAGGCCCGAGCGGCGCACGAACGAGCCGCTCGCGGCCACATCCAGGGCAAGATCGTGCTCACCGCCGCATGAGGTGACCGGCGCGATCAGGCGAGCCGTGAAAACAGCATCCGGGCATTGCGGTGCCCGATGTCCTCGGCGTCCAGGATCGGTGCCGTGAAGTAGGCGACGGCGGGTTCGGGGGCGAAGGGCCAGTCGCTGCCGTAGAGCACGTGCCCGGGTTTGGCAAAGGCGAGCAGCAAGGGCAGGGCGGCCGGGCTGGCGACATGGCGGTGTCGAAGAAAAAGCCAGCCAGGTCGTCCAGTATCTCGTGGAGGTCGCGGCCGGTCTGCGCCAAGACGCTCAAGGCCAGCCGGTGCGCTGCGTAGGGAACAAAGCCACCGGCATGGCCGAGGATGATCCTGATATTCGGAAACCGTCGTGGCACGCTGTGGCGTACCAGGTTGAAGGCACATGTAGACGTGGACGTCGACGTGTCCGCCTCATGTCTGTTCCTCGCCGCCGGGCTGGAGCAGCTGGTTGGCATGGCGAATGACGTTGTCCAGGTAGCGGCGCGTGGCGGCGGGGTCGGCTGCCGCCGTGGGATCGATCAGCATGCGGTACATGGCCGCGCCCACGACCATGTCGACGACAGCGGCGATGTCGGCGTCCTCCGCCAGTTTCCCTTCCTTTTTGGCCTGCTCAAGCGCGGTGAGGATGAGCTCACGCCGAGGCTGGATGTACTGCTCGCGGTAGGTGGCCAGCAGAGCGGGATGGCTGACGCTGGAGCCGATGAGTTGGGCGAGTACGGCCCGGAATCCCGGGTCGGCGAAGGTGCCCGTCCAGGAGTCCATCAGCCGCTGATCGGGCTGCCGCGCTGATGTGTCCGCCGATGCCCAGATCTCTGCTTCGGGTACGAGGGTGCGGGCCTGCTCGATGGCTTGGGTCAGCAGTTCCTCCTTCGAGGACCAGCGTCGGTAGATCGTCACCTTGGCCACTCCGGCGCGTTTGGCGATCTGCTCGAAGTTTGCGCCCTCGACGCCGCGTTCCATGAACAGTTCCAGCGCGGTCTTCATGATCAGCTCGTCGGCGTGGGGGTCGCGGGGCCTGCCCCGGGAACGGCTGGTCATCGGAACTCCACCCGTCCCGCTTGGGCAAGGTGTGGTGTGTGTCCGGGGCGTAGTCGCCAGTCGGGGGTAAGGACGGTGTTCATGTGCTGGCGGAGCCTCCTGAAACCCGCTGAGTCCGGTCGCCCGGATGAGAGCGCGGACTCGACCAGATCGAACTGGTAGGGCGTGTTGTCGTGGGCGAACAGTGGCACGGTGTTGGGTGCTTCGGTGAGTAGTTGCTGGATGCGTCGGGCCGCGTCGATCTGGTGGATGGTGTCCGTACCGCCGATTGTCATCTGCCGGACCTGGTCAACTGCCAGGTGGGGCAGCGTGTAGAGGGTGTCGCCCAGGAACAGCGCGTTGCCGTCGTCCATGCGCAGCAGTACGCACATGTGTCCTGGTGAGTGTCCGGGGGTCGGCAGCAGAATCAGGCTGCCGTCGCCGAAGTAGTCCTGGCTCTCGGGGAAGGCGTGGAACGCGCCCGAGTCGAATCTCGGGAAGGCAAGGTTGTCCTTCACCAGGTCGAAGGAGTACGGGTACACCACGCCGTGCTCCCAGTCGCGCTGATCCATCACGACCGTGGCCTGGGGCAGGTAGCGCAGACCGCCGACGTGGTCGTCGTGGACGTGGGTGAGGAACACGGTCGTGACGTCCTTGACGTCGTACCCGAGTCGAGCCAGACGGACCCGCAGGTCCTGTTCGGTGGTCATGCGGTACTCGTCGCGGTCGCTCAGCAGGCGCGACACCATGGCGTTGTGGTTGTAGTACCCGTCGTGGTCGTGTGCCTGTTCCCAGTTGATCCCGGCGTCGATCATCATCACCCCGTGCCGGGGATGATCGACGAGGTAGGCGTAGACCGGCACCGTGATCAGCGTCTTGTCGAGCAACGTCCGTAGGTAACCGTTCACCCCGTCCCAGCCGTCGAATCCGCCGTAGAACTGTCCGAAGGTGACCACGGTGTCGCCGGTGTGCAGCGGGAACACGCGTACTGCGCCGTCGGTGATCCGTTGCCGCCGACCGGGAGCGCGGATCGCCTCCTGCCGTATCTTCTCGGCCTGCGCCAACTGGTCCTGGCGGTACCGCTCGACCCGGCCGACCGACAGCCCGCTCAAGGTGCCCAGTGCGACACCGACGCCACCCAGCACGAACGCTCGTCGGGAGCGACTGGCGGCCGGTTTCGCCGTACCCCGACGCCCGCGTAAGCCGGTAACCAGCGCTGCGGCCAGGGCGGCTGCGGCGGCTACACCGAGGAGTACGGGGACATCCGCGATGTAGAAGACAACGGCGAAGTACAGCCCGAGCGTGCCCAGACCGGCTGGCACGCCGATGAACTTCCCCACGCGAGCACGCCCGAACCGCCGCCCGTACACACCGGGCCAGAGCAGCCCGATTACCAGGCCAAGTAACAGCAGGCCATAGACCACGAGTACGGGCACCGCCACGTCCTTCAACCTGAGGACGATCAGCCAGGCCGCCACCACCATCAGGCTCAGAACGAGCAGCAGGAGCTTCCCCAGGACCTTGCTCAGGGTCTTCGCCATCGGTGGCCCACCGCCTTTCGAATACGCAACCGGAGGCGTTTACATATTAGACTACCCTCGCGATTGGAATGATCACGGTCATCGAAGTGACGGTGTCGACTGGATGTTCAGATCAGCGATGCTGGCGGAGTGAGCATCATCCGTACCGTCATCCTTGTCGGGTTGTTCTCGGCCAAGGTTCGCGACTACCAGGACCAGCTCGACGCTCTGGACGCCGAGGTCACCACACTTGGCGTCCAGGTACGGGCCCACATCGTCCAGCGCCGAGGCGTCTCCGCCGGCGGGGTACGACTGATGGCCTCGCCACTGTCCCGCCGATTTCTCATCGGTCCCGGAAAACTGGAGCAGGTCGCCGCAGCAGCTGAGTCCTTGGACGTCGACGCGGTCGTATTCGTCAACGAGCTGACCGCATACCAGCGCAGATCGTTGGCGGCCCGGTTCGCCCGCCCGGTTCTCAGCCGGGCCGATGTGGCTCGATCAACCTCGGCGCTGACCGTACCGCCTCAATCCCGACGCCTCAGAACTACACCAATGACAATGAAGCCGAATCATCGAAGTTATCCGATTGGACGCGGTCACGATGCCGCACCGTGACCGGGGTGGGCAAGGCTTGGCAGATGCTCCCGGGGATGGTTAGCGTCGGGCGGCCGGCGTTGTGGCGTACGGTGACCCACCCGGCTGTCTGGTCGTTGCCGGTGATGGCGCTGCTGGTGCTCATGGCCATGCCGTTCAACGACGGGTTCTACAGCTTCTGGGTCAACTACGACGCGCAGGGCGACGCACAGCAGTACGAGTGGATCTACACCACGCGGATCTTCCGGTACACCTCTGGAATCCTGTGTGGACAGCTCCTGGCACTGCTGGCCGGCATCGCCCTCGCCCGCCGGCACACACAGGCGAGGGCGCTGGCGGTGGCGATCCCGCTCGCGGTACTCCTGGCAGGTGCGACCTTCGCGGTCGCGTACCCGCACGCCCAGGCCCGCGAGAGCTACTTGACCAACACCTACTTGAACGGCACGCCACTCGACGATCCCGTCCTCGTCCGGCTCCTCCTGTGTGAGCTGGCTGCCTACCCGCTCTGCACCGCTGCTGGGGTCGGTCTCGGCGCGCTGCTCAGCAAAAACCCGCGTCGACTCGTAATGCCCTGGATGCTCGTGTACCTACTCCAGCTGGGCTGGTTCGCCGCCACCACCACCGGGCTGGTACATGTCGACCGGTTCAACGTGCCGAGCTGGCTACTGTGGACGGTCCCACCGATCGCGGCGAGCACAGCGATCGCGCTGGCCGGACTGTCGATGGATGTGTGGGCCTCTCCGCCTGTGCTGATGGGCGACTGGGGACACAGTGCCAGCAATGCCCTACTGGTGAGCACCGCGGCGTACGCCCTGGGGTTGAACCTGCTCGCCGGCCTGGTCGGACGTCGCCGCCGGCGTCAGCCGGCCCCGCCTCAGCATCCGCTCTCGCCCCAGCCCAATACCGAAACCGGCACGCCGTAACGCGGATCTATCTCATCGCACCGGTGAGTGCCTTGTCGATATTCCGCTCGGCCAGGTCCAACATCCATTGCCGATCAGGGAAGTCGGTGTCCGCGATGCGCAGCGGCCCCTCGATCAGGGACAGCACCTGCGCGTACCGGTAGAGCGTCATCCGGTGTGGGTCGAGATCGACGGGGCGCAACAGCGGGTACGCGTCGCCGAAGCGCATCTGTAGCCAGGCGTGCTCCCATTCGACGTCGAAGTACGTCAGGCCTTCGTTATCGATCACGACAGGCTCGCCGGCCGGTGTGACGAGTACGTGATCTGGCCCGAGCTCGCCATGCACCAGCCCATACGTCTCGCGTTCCGTGATTGCGTCACGGAGATGCCGCACATGTTCGGCGATCCGGTCGCGTGCCTCGGCCAGTCGAGGGTCACGGATGGCCACGGCGTGAAGATGGCTGAGCGCCCGGTCGACGACGATGTCCTCAGCACGTCGAATCTGGGACGCCTCGCCGCTGGCAGATGCAAAGGCAGGGGCAGGGGCAGGGGCAGCGAGCTTGCCGTGTTTCGAGCCGAGCGTGGTGTGCATGCGGCGCAGGGCGTCACCAAGCATGGACAGTGGCGTGACAGCAGCCGCCAGATCACGTTCCATCAACGTATCCAGCTTCACCGTGCCCACATCTTCAAGTAGTGCGATATCGGCGTCGAGGTAGCGGCCATCACGGTCGAGCATCAGCAGCTGTGGAATCCGTACGTCGACGGCGGCGAGGGCAGCATGGTTGGTGGCGAACAGTTCCGCGCCGGACGCGTCAGTAAACGGGTCGTCCGGGACAGTTGGCGACGGCGGCCAATAGTTCTCACCGGCCGCCCATACGTAAAGGATCACGCTCGTCTGATCGTCCAGACTTAGCCGGTAGACACCCTTCTTGGTACCGCCCGTCAGCCGGTCCAGCGCGACGATCCGGCGGCTGACGCCGAACCGATCCGCCACCAGGTCGTGCACATCGTCCAGTTGCAAGAACGCCCGCTTCATGATCGCCTTACGTCGGCAGGAAACAGCAGGTCACGAGCACTGCCGAGCAGCCGTCCACTGGTAGGGTCTGCCGGGTGTGGCCCGCTCGGTAATTTACGTGGAAACTTTTTCGGGCTATAGGCCAAAAAAGTTTCCACGATCCTGTGCCGGTCCACCGGGAAACCGGTCTTTCAAGAAAACGCCCCGAGAGGCATTGGGCAGAGCAGCAAGAGGAGACTCGCCATGGCTCGGATAACGGTCGTCGGTGCCGGGGTGGGTGGTTTGGCCACGGCGGCCCGCCTCGCCGCCACCGGGCACGAGGTCACCGTCTACGAGCGCTCGGACACCGTCGGCGGCAAACTCGGCCGCTATTCGCGGGACACCCCGGACGGGACGTTCCACTTCGACACCGGCCCGAGTCTGCTCACCCTGCCGCAGGTCTTCACCGACCTGTTCGAGGCCACCGGGGCGAAGCTGGACGAGTACGTCGACCTGGTGCCACTCGACCCGATCGTGCGGCATGTCTTTCCGGACGGTTCCCAACTGGACTCCTGCGCCGAGCCGACGACCTTCGCCGACCGGATCGAGAAAACCTTCGGCGCATCGGCCGCCACCGACTGGGCACGGCTGTGGCGGCGGGCCGAGCGGGTCTGGGACGCCTCCTGGCGGGACATTCTGCGCAGCCCGGTCGACTCACCGCTCTCGCTGGCCCGGCTGGCGTGGCGGCTGGGTGACCTGGCCGCCATCGCCCCGGGCCGCACCCTGCGTGGCCTGGGCCGCCGCCACCTACGTGATCCTCGGCTGCGGATGCTGCTGGACCGGTACGCCACCTACGCCGGGGCCGATCCACGGCGTGCCCCGGCCGCGCTGGTCGCCGTGCCGTACGCCGAACTGGCCTTCGGCGGTTGGTATCTGCGCGGCGGCCTGGGCACGCTCGCCGACGCCCTGCTGTCCCGCTGCCTCGACCTGGGCGTGGTGGTGCAGACCGGCACCACGGTCACCCGCATCGACGCGGCCGGCGGTCGGGTGCAGGGCGTACGGCTGGCCGGGGCCGCCGCCCCCGCCCGCGCGGACGTGGTGGTGGCGAACGCGGACGCGCTCACCGTCTACCGGGACCTACTCCCCTCCCCCAGCCGGCTGACCGGGCTGGCAGACCGGAGTTTGGCCGGGTTCGTCCTGCTGCTCGGCGTACGCGGATCGTCTGGTCTCGCCCACCACAACGTGTTCTTCCCCGACGACTACGACGCCGAGTTCGACGCGGTCTTCGGTCACCCGGGTCGGGGCGTCCCAGCCCGGCCGGCGCTCGACCCGACGATCTTCGTCACCGTGGCCGACGATCCTCAGGTCCGCCCGGACGGGTACGAAGCCTGGTTCGTGCTGGTCAACGCCGCCCGCCACGGTCGGAGCATGTCGGGAGTGGACTGGCGTCGGCCGGGGCTCGCCGAGGCGTACGCGGATCGGATCCTCGACGTGCTCGCCTCGCGGGGCGTGGACGTACGCGATCGGTTGGTGTTTCGCAAGGTCCGCACCCCGGCGGACCTGGCTGTGGAGACCGCCGCCCCGGGCGGCGCGATCTACGGTACGGCCGGCAGCCTGCTCCGCCCGACCAACCGGGGCCCGGCGCACGGGCTATTCCTGGTGGGCGGCTCCGCACATCCCGGCGGTGGCCTGCCCATGGTCACCCTGTCGGCGCAGATCGTCGCCGAACAGATCGGCCCCGCCTGACCGCTGTCCCCGGCGGCCGGTCCTGGCCCAGCCCGCGTGCCGACTCGTCGAGATAGGTCAGGAACCGGCTCAGTGCGGGTGACTTCGCCCGCCCGGCGACGGTAGCGGCATAAACCGAAGCGACATTCACCACGATGGATGCTGCAGGAGGGCGCGGACGAGGGACGTCTGCGAACATCGATGGATGACTACTCCGCGTACGACGACCCCCAGCACCTGGCGGCGCCGGCTGGTCGAGGGGCTCACCTGCGGGCTGGTAAGTGCGCTGGCCGTTGTCGTGGTCGCCCTACGCCTCACCGATGAGGACTGGCATAGTTCCCCTCTCCCGATCCCCGTCCTGTGGCTGGCCGGAGTGGTGACCACTGCCGTACTGGCGGGCGTGGTCCTTCTGCTGGCTGGCCGCCGCCGCTCCCACCCGGTGCACCTGCTCGTCCCCCTCGCCTCCATGGTGGTGATACCGATGGGAGTGACGGCGGGCGGGCAGGCCCGGGACAAGTGGACGATCGCGATCTGCTGGGCAATCGTCGTGCTCGTGGTGCACCTCGCCCTGGCCATGGCGGCCCGTCCGGTCAGCGTCCGGCGGGCATCGCTGGCGGCGTTGGCGATAGTCGTCGCACCGACTGGAGCCGTGTTGGTCGAACGGGTCAGTCAGGTCGCCTGGCGGGCCGACGACTTTCGGGCGGTTGGCGTACCGCTGGTGATGGTGGATGTGCCCGGATTCCACGCCGTGCACGCCGGTGCCGGCAACTACAGCGTGGCGATCGACCTCGCCGATCACCACAGGGCGGATATCTCCGCCGGGCGCACCCTGAGAGTCGTCATCGAGCCCGCGTGGGGCCGTGAGAGATGCGACGGTACGACCGACCGGGTCCTGATCGAGCCTAAATCTGATGACCGGCTGAGCATCGTGGAGCTCTGCCTGGACGATCCGGCCTATCAGATCACTGTGACAAGCTATTCGGCCGCCGATAGTCGGGACAGCTCAGATCGGGAGCAGCGGAGCCTCGGGCCGTTGATGAACCAGATGACCCTACGACCGGTGTCCGCCGAGGACCTGGCCCGACTGCCGCCGACCAACGTCTCGGAACCAGACTAGCGTCCTCCTGCGCTGACCGTCCTCAACGTACGTAGTCGCTGAGCAGGGCCGGGGTCAACCCGGCCCGGTGGATGGCGACGAGCGCGGCGATGAAGTCCTCGACGAATGCCGGGCGGAAGTGCATCAGCAGGATGTCGCCCGCCTGGACCGTCTTTCCCTTCTGGTAGCGGACCTTGCCCTCGTGCACCGTCTCGGTCCAGAAGAAGCCCGCCTTCATGCCACAGTCCCGGGCCGCCTTCAGGGTGGTGGTGTCCTTGTTGCCGAACGGCGGCCGGAAGAAGATCGGTCGTCGGCCGTACCACGTGCCGAGTTGGTCGGCCGATCCGCACAGCTCCCGGCGTTGCAGTGCGTACGACTGGCCGCGCAGGGAGGGGTGGCTGATCGTGTGCGCCTCGATGGTCACGTTCTCCGACTGGAGCTGTCGGAAGTAGTCGGGGTTGTCCTTGATCGAGTCGATGGTCAGGAAGAGCGTCACCGGCACCCCGGCCGCTGCCAGTAGTTCGCGCGCCTCCGGGTGCTTCACCCAACCGTCGTCGATGGTGATGAACGCCACCGGTTGATTGGTCGGGATCCGGTGGTACCAGGCGGCGTTCGGGCTGTCCGGCACGGTGACCGGTTGCGGTGTCGGCGGGGGCGCAAACCGGGGCAGCCGGGTCGCGTACTTGCTGGCTGGCCGGGTCGGGATAGGGGTGGTGGCGGTTGGTTCCGGGCTACCGCTGGCACCTGACCGGGCGGCGGCGGAGGGCACCGCCCGGGCCACGGACCGGTCGACAGTCGCCCATGGCACACCGGAAACCAACAACACCGCCGCCAGTACGGCGACTACGATCGGCACGATCCGCACGTACCACCGACTGCGTAGTCGCCGCCGTCCACTCTGATCTGACCCGGTATCGCTATCGCGAGATTGACTCACGCGCCGACTCTAGTGGTGGTGGCCCCCGTCAACTCATCGTGGGCGGGGGCCGAGTCGCTTCAGGAGGTCGATGAGGATCGCCGCCGCAGGACAGTCCATGCGGAACACTTGCCGCTTAGCGGAGTGCGATACGGCAGCAGATCAACACCCACAAAAATCAGCACGTGGCGAATTCGTAGAGTCCGTTGCCATTATCGTCATAATAGTAGTAGCCGACGTTTCCGTCGTAGATCCAGCCATAAACATTGGTTCCCTCTAGGCGACCGTAGTACCAGATGTTCCCGTATTCGTTCTGATACTCGCAATGGAGCCAGATCTTTTTGCCAGAGCCGATCTCGAGGTTGTGCGAACACGCGGCGCGTGGACCGGTTCGCAGATGCGTCATACGGTTGGAGACGACGTAACCTTCACCGTTTATCTGGGGAGCCCACCCGCAGTAGGCCTGGGCCGGCGAGGCGACCACAGCGGAACCGAGTAGCGCCACGACTGTGGCTGCGAAGGCGACCAATATTCGCCGCATCGGGTGCAAGCGTTGCTGCTTTGGCATACTTTTCCTTCTTCTTCTTGCTCACGGTTTTCGTGCGCCATCCTCCATTGTGTATCCACCATCGTCAACCCTGCGTTTGGCCCGTGTTTCCGACGCGCAGCTTGACCAACGACTCATGGTCGGGTCAGTTGGTTCGTCGAGATACGTGACCGGTATAGCGACATGGCCGCGTCGCCGAGGAGTTCATGATCGACGCGTACCTTTCGATGGTGTTTCCTCAGGCCAGGGAACGGCGGACGACGGCCAGCAGTTGGGCCAGTCCGAACAGGGCGAGCAGAATCCACACGGCACTCACCACCGTGATCGTGCCGGCGGCCAGGTCCGGCTGGATCAGACCGGTCACCCCGGCCGCCAGCAGCCCGACCAGTCCGACCGAGACCCGGGTGGGTCGTTCCCCGGCGGTCACCGTTCCGATCTCCTTCATCCCCGCCGAGACGGCACGAGCCCGTACGTACTCGTGCAACCAGGACAGCGCGCCGGCCGCCACGACCAGGATTCCGGGTGCACCGACCAACCAGAAGGCGACCAGCCAGCAGGCCTCACCGAACCGGTCAGCCAGCGAGTCGTAGACGTAGCCGAGTCGGCTGTAGCGATTGGTGATGATGGCGAGCGCGCCGTCGACGCTGTCCGCCACCGCCGAGAGCACGACCAGGCCCGCGCCGATGAGCGGCCCGGTCGGGGTACGCAGCACGGCCACCGGGACGGCCACGGACAGCAGCACCCCGACCACGGTCACCGCGCTCGGGGTCACCCGCACCTTGCTGAGCAGATAACCAATCCGGTACGCCATCCGCAGCCAGCCGCGTACGGTCGGCGCGGCCAGACGAGGATCGAATCCCCCGTGCAGCCGGGCCCAGATGGTCGCGTAGTCATCCCAGCCCAGTCTCACCCGTGTGCCCACCACCCAACTCAACCTGTCATGAGCGGCTCAGGTAGCGCGCCTGCCCGGATTACACCCGAGTGGCGAGTTGGAGGTTCTGCCAGACCTTCCGGGTCGCGGTGGACCGGTTGAGGGTGATGAAGTGGATACCCGGCACTCCCTCGTCGAGTAGTCGGCGGCACATCTCGCTGGCCTGTTCGATGCCGAGTTGACGTACCGCCTCGGGGTCGTCGGCGATTCGCTCGAAGCGGGCGGCCAACGCCGGCGGGAAGGGTGCCCCGGAAAGCTGTACGGAACGTTCGATGGTGCCGATCTGTGTAACCGGCATCACCCCCGGCACGATGGGCGTATCGCAGCCGGCAGCGGCGACCCGGTCCCGCAGGCGCAGGTAGTCGTCGGCGTCGAAGAACATCTGGGTGATGGCGAAGTCTGCCCCGGCTCGGCACTTGCTGACGAAGTGGGCGGTGTCGGTGGTGATGTCGGGTGACCGGGGGTGCTTGTAGGGGAAGGCGGCCACTCCGACACAGAAGTCGCCGGACTCTCGGACCAGCCGGACCAGTTCCTCGGCGTAGAGCACGCCCTCGGGATGCTGGATCCACTCGCCGGTCGGGTCGCCCGGCGGGTCACCCCGCACGGCGAGGACGTTGCGCACTCCTGCGCCGGCCAGCCGGCCGATGACGTGCCGTAGCTCGGCAACGGAGTGGTTGACGGCGGTCAGGTGCGCCATGGGCAGCAGGGTGGTCTCGGTGGCAACCCGCTCGGTGACCGAGACCGTGGTGTCCCGGGTCGTCCCGCCCGCGCCGTACGTGATCGATACGAACGACGGCCTTAACGGCTCCAACTCCCGGATCGCCTGCCACAGCAGCCGCTCGCCCTCGGCGGTCCTTGGCGGTAAGAACTCGAACGAGAAGGTCGGCCGGGAACTCTGGATTAACTCCCCGATCGACGGCTGCGACTGGGGGAGAACGGAGGGAAGACCGAGCGCCACCCTACGACCTTACCGGTCCGGCGGCTCCGACTCACCGGATTCCCGGTGTCCTTCCCACCCGGTGGACCGGGGCAGTTCCTGCCAGGCCGAGATCAGCCCCCGCTCGGCGAGGCGACGGCCGTAGCAGGGCCACGGCTCACCGCAGGTCTGGCAGGCCGGTGGCTGGGCCGGATCCCCCACCACCGGAACATGATCGCGGTATAGGCGGATGGCCAGCCGCCACGCCATGGGCCTCGGGACTCCGGCCGGCGGCTCGTCGGGCGGGTTCTCCAGGTCGAACGGCAACTCGCTCATCGGCTCGCTCCTCGCGATCGTTCGGATGACGTGGGTTTCCACGACGACCGCCAGCAAACCGCCGAAGGGGCAAGCAGGGAGGAGCCAGCACAGGTGGGCCAGCCGAGCTGGCCCCGGGGCCAGCAACGTGGGCCAGCAACGTGGGCCAGCGTCCGACGCCCCCATCTGGGAGCCGGCCGTCGCACCGGAGGCCGGCGGAATGTCGTACCGGTCCGATAGAAGGGAACACAGCGTGTACGGGGCAGCCACTGTCCCGGGGGTCGCACGCGGGGGTCACATCCAGTCGCGAACCGCGACCGGCTGCCCGACGCCGGCTTACCTGGCGTCGGGCGGGCCAGGAAGCTCGGTTCGCCAGAGCACCCGGTTCGCCAGGGCTGGTTTCTCAGGGCACCTGGTTCGCACGACAGCTCAGCGGGAGGACCCCCCGTGACATCGCCCGATCCGTACCCGTGGGCCGCCCGGTCGACGACCCTCGGCCCGCTGCTCACCCAGCTTCGGCTGGCCCATGGCTGGAGTCAGCTCGACGTAGCTGATCGGCTGTGCCGGGCATCCGGCCTGGCCACTCTCAGTCGGCACGAAATCTCCCGCTGGGAACGCCAGCAGCGCGTGCCCGGCGACTTCTGGCTGGGCTGGCTCGCCACCGTACTGGATGTGCCCCTCGACCACTTGACGGCCGCGGCCACGGCCACCCGGAGAGACAGGTGTCGCCCAGTCGGGCCGGTCCCGGCCGCGACGCCCGGCCGACAGCAGCTCATCGAGTTGGCCCACACCTGGCTCGCCGACCCGAATGGCCCACTCGCCGTCGACCTGACCGAACTCTCCGTCCGCCCGCCTGGCCGGCTGATGAACGATCCGCTCCGCGCCATCGGTGATCCGCTCCCACCCGGCTCGGGCACCGCCCGGGCGGACGACAGGGCAGACGACCGGGCGGTGACCATGGCCGACATCACCGAACTCCGGCGGCTGGACGACCTGGTCGGCGGGCTGGACCTGGTACACCAGGGCCTGGCTCAACTGGCCCGGGCGCGTTCCGTACTGGCCAGCGCCGGGGCAGCCACCCGCCGCTCGGGCCGCTCCCTCGTCGCCACCGCCGGACAGCTCGCCGGCTGGCTGGCCGCCGACGCCGGAGCGGAACAGACGGCGTGGGACGCGTACCGATTGGCCCTGGTCACGGCCGCCGCCGACGGCGACCGGTACCTGGCAGCACACGTCCTCGGCTCGGCCAGTCACCTGCTCGCCAGCCTCGGCGACGCGGCCGGCGCCCTGATCCTGGCCCAAACCGGTTACGCCGGGGCCCGCCGGCGGGCGACCCCGGGGGTACGTGCGCTGCTGCTGCACCGGATCGCCTTCGCCGCCGCTCTCGACGGACGGCACCGGGCTGCCCAGACCGCGCTCACCGCCGCGCGTCGGGCCACCGACCGGCGTGATCCGGCCCACGACCCGCCATGGCTCTACTGGCTCGACGACACCGAACTCAGCGCGATGACCGGCCGCTGCCTGGCCGCGCTGCGCCGACCACTACGCGCCGAACCGCTGCTGGTGCAGGCCCGACACGGAGTGGCATCCGGTCGGAGCTCGGCCATCTACGGTGCCTGGCTGGCCCGGACCTACCTGCACCTCGGTGAGGTGGAACAAGCCTGTGTGGTCGCGGACGCGGCGCTGCTCGACGCCGTCCGAGCCGGATCCGCACGCGCGGCCACCGAACTGGAGCGAGTACGCCGGCAACTAGCACCACACCGGGACGAACCGGCAGTACGGCAGCACACCACCCTCGTCGCCGCAGCCCATCCATACCTACCGACACCGCCCACACATCGGTGACTGCCGAACCTGTCAGCCCCCCTGCGGTTGGGGTCACCACCGGGCGAGCATGTCCAACGGCTAGCGTCATGGCGTGACCCACAAGGCTCCCGTCCCCCTGCTGGACCGCGCCGGTCTCCGGCAGCGGGTCGACAAGGCACTGACCGAGTTTCTGTCCAACCGGCGCAGCTGGCTGACCACCGTCGACGACGGGCTGGTGCCGGTCGCCGACGCCGTCGAGGCGTTCGTGCTCCGGGGCGGCAAACGGCTGCGTCCCGCGTTCGCCTACTGGGGCTACCGCGCCGCTGGTGGAGTCGACTCCGACCACGTCGTGGCCGGGCTCGCCGCCCTGGAACTCGTACAGGCCAGTGCGCTGATCCATGACGACCTGATGGACCGCTCGGACACCCGGCGCGGTGAGCCCGCCGTACACCGGCGATTCGCCATCGCACACCGTGCGGCCGGGTGGAGCGGCAGCGCCGACAGTTTCGGGGAATCCGCCGCCATCCTCCTCGGTGACCTGTGCCTGGTCTGGTCGGACGAGCTTCTGCACAGCAGCGGACTCGCCCCGGAGACGTTGGCGCGCACCCGTCCGATATTCGACGAGATGCGTGCCGAGGTCACCGTCGGGCAGTATCTCGACGTACTCACCCAGGCCACCGGGGACACCTCGGTGGAGCGGGCCAGCAAGGTGGCCCGCTACAAGTCGGCGAAGTACACCGTGGAACGGCCACTGTTGCTCGGCGCCGCGCTCGCCGAGGCACCCGCCACGGTCCACGACGCCTACTCCCGCTACGGGCTGCCGCTGGGCGAGGCGTTCCAGCTCCGCGACGACGTACTCGGGGTCTTTGGTGACCCGGAGCAGACCGGCAAACCGGCCGGTGACGACCTGCGCGAGGGCAAGCGGACCTATCTCGTGGCCGCGGCCCTGGCGGCGGCTGATCCGGCGGGCCGGGCGCTGCTGACCGAACGGCTGGGCGATCCGGGACTCGACTCGGCCGGTGTCGACCAGCTCAGGGAGATCATCAGGGCCAGCGGGGCGTTGGACCGGACCGAGCAGCGAATCGTCAGCCTGACCGAGACCGCGCTGTCCGCGCTCGGCGGCGTCGACCTGGAGGGCGAGTCCCGGCAGATGCTGGTCGAGTTGGCGGTCGCGGCAACCCGACGACGGGACTGACCTCGCTGGTGTTCACCGCGATCCGCCGACGGGAGTGACCCTGACCTCGCTGGCAACCGGTCCCGCTGCTCAGGTCCGAGCAACACTCGCACTGTGGGATCCTCGGGGCGTGCCCGGTCCCGTTCACCTCGTACGGCTCCGGATCGCCGGGCTCGCCGCGACCACGCTGATGGCCGTCGGTGCGTACCGGGCGGGGGCGACGCCCGGCGCGGACCCGGACGCTGCCCTGGGGCCTACTGGCTCGCTGGCCGACTCCTGGCCCTACTGGCTCGGGCTCGCCGCCTGGCTCATCGGCTTGATCACCCTCACCGTGGCCTGGTGGCGGCTCGGCAGGATCATGCGCCGCCACCAGGTGTCGACGTCAGTATCGGGTCGGGTGTCGGCGTCGGCGTCGGCGTCGGGTCGAGTGTCGGCGTCGGCGTCGGCGTCGGCGTCGGGTCGAGTGTCGGTGTCGGGAGCGCCGCCGGTGTCGGGGCCGGTGTCGCTGCGTTGGCTGCTGGTGACCGGCGCGTTGTGGGCGGTGCCGTTGCTGGTCGCCCCGCCGATGGGCAGCCGGGACGTGTACGCGTACGCCTGTCAGGGGGCGGTGTGGCTCGACGGCACCGATCCGTACACCGAGGGGGTGGCGGCCGGCGGCTGCCCGTGGGTGGAGACCGTGCCGCCGCTGTGGCGGGACACCCCGACCCCGTACGGGCCGCTGGCGGTCGCGCTGGCCGGTGCCGTGGTCGCCGTCGCCCGGATGGTGGCCACCTCGATTGACGGGCAACTGCTCGTCGCGATCGGCCTCTTCCGGGCCGTCGCGCTGGCCGGCAGCCTGCTCGTCGCGTGGTACGTACCGCGCCTGGCCCGACTCTGCGGTGTCGACCCGGTGGCCGCGACCTGGCTCGGCCTGGTCTCCCCACTGGTCGCGGTACACGTGGTGGCCGGCGTACACAACGACGCGCTGCTGGTGGGCCTGCTGCTGGCTGCCCTCGCCCTGGCCGCCGTCACCCTGGCCGTCGACCAGCGGCTTCGCCGGCACATGGTCCTGGTGGGTGCGGGGGTCGCGCTGGGCCTGGCCGTCGCTATCAAGGTCACCGCACTGGTCGCGCTTCCGTTCGTCGTCCTGTTGGCGACGGTCGGCAGCCCTCGGTCGAGGGCTCGTTCGCAGGCTATGTCGCAGGCTCGTTCGCGGGCTCCTTCCCAGGCTCTGCTGCGGGCTCGTTCGCGGGCTCGTTCGCGGGCTCCTTCGCAGGCTCTGCTGCGGGCTCGTCTGGCGGTGGCGGCACGGGCATCAGCGGCGGTGACCACCGGGGCCGTGCTCACGTTCGCCGGGTTGAGCTTGGTGACCGGTCTCGACCTGGGCTGGCTCGGGGCACTGCGCAACACCGGGGAACTGGTGCAGTGGACGTCGCTACCGACCGGACTGGGCATGGCCGCCGGCTATCTGCTGCGACTGGTCGGGCAACCGGAGGCGTTCGACACTGCGGTGACCGTGGCCCGGGCACTGGGCTTCGCCACCCTGGCGGTGGTCTCGACGGCGCTGGTCGTACGGGCCTGGCGCGCGGCCGCAGAGCCAGGAGCGCTCGGCCGACGGGGTGTGCTGGCAGCTGGTGGAAGTGCATTCGCCGCGCTGGCCGTGCTCTCCCCGGTGTTCTACCCCTGGTACGGCCTCACCGCGATCGCGCTGCTCGCCGGGGCGGTGGCAGATCATCGCTGGCAGCGGCGACTCGCCGGGATGGTCGTGGTACTCAGCTTCCTGGTGCTGCCCAACGGGCAGGGTGTTGCCGCGCTGACCAAGCTGCCCGGCGCCCTGCTCGACGTGGTCCTCGTCGGCACGCTGGTCGTGGTCACGCTCCGCCAAGGTGTTAGCAGAGGTGTTAGGAAGGGCCCCTTCCTAGGCAAAAAGCGATAGGAAGGGGCCCTTCCTAACACCTAAGGCCGAGCGCGTTGCACGCCTCGCCGGCCCAGCCAGACCCACACCGACAGGGTCAGCAGTACCAGGGCGAATCCGAACAGCAGGTCCTCCACCGGGGCGTAGACCACCCGCAACCCGATGATCGCCTCCGGGTCGTACCGGACGATGTCGCGGCCGGTCAGGATGCCGTTGGAGATCAACTGGAAGAAAATGATGATCGGGTAGGTCGCCCAGAACACCGCTCGCCGCACCAGCCGGGTACGCAGCACGAAGAGGTCGACCAACAGAGCGCCCACCACACCGAGCAGCGCCGCGACGGTGTACGTCACTCCTCGTCCCCCGCCGGCCAGCCGCGCACGACCCGTACCGCCTCGAAGCCGAGGATGGCGCAGATCGGCACCACGACAAAGAAGAGCAGTTCGTCCAGGGGTAGCCCGCCCGGCAGCATCACCCCGGTGATCTGCTCCGGATCGAAGGTCCAGTGTCCGGCGGCGATCGCGGCCAGGTCCCACAGGACGAAGATCACAATTACTGGTGCCAGCGTGAGCAGCAGCCGCTTCCAGCGCCGCAGTACCCCGACCCGGAGGACCGGTTCCAGCCACAGGGCGCAGAAGATACAACCGGCCAGTACGGCGAGATAGGCGAAATGTCCCATGCTGAACGGTTGAGTCAGAAGCCCAGCGCCTGCGCCCGACGCTTGACCTCCCGGGCACGGTCACCGCCGAGCGCCTCCGCCGGGGTGCCTGGCAACGTGGCGTCGGCCAGATAGAGCCAACGCAGTGCCTCCTCGTCGTCGTACCCCGCGTCGTGCAACAGGCTGAGCACACCGGGGAGGTGCTTGCGCACCGTACTGTTTGCGACCAACTCGGCGGGCACCCGGCGGATGCCGTCCTGGCGGACCGCGAGCAGCTCCCGGTCGCGGATCATCTGGTGCACCTTGCTGATGGACACGTCAAGGCGTTCGGCCACGTCCGGCAGGGTCAGCCAGCCGGCCGGGTCGACGGGTACGGGTTCGTTCACCCGATCACCCTGCCACGCCCGCCCCAGGCTTGGTCAACGGGCACCGTCGTTAGGAAGGGGCCCTTCCTATACAAAAAGCGATAACAAGGGGCCCTTCCTTACCCCAAAGTCGGGCGGGCTGGGCTGTCTTCGAGCTTCACCTGTGGCATCCTGTTCTGCCTTCACCCTCCGGGCACATAGACTGCCCCCCGATGGACATTCAGGTCGCCGATACGTTGCTGGGTTCGCTGGTCGACGGGCGCTACCGTATTCGCGGTCGCGTGGCCCGTGGCGGCATGGCAACCGTGTACACCGCCACGGACGAGCGGCTGGACCGCACCGTGGCTCTCAAGATCATTCACCCGAGCCAGGCGAACGACGCCCAGCAGCGCCCGGGTGGATTCCTGGACCGGTTCACCGACGAGGCCAAGACCATCGCCCGGCTGACCCACCCCAACGTGGTCGCCGTCTACGACCAGGGCACCCACGCCGGCCTGCCCTACCTGGTCATGGAGTACGTCCGGGGTCGTACCCTGCGCGACATCCTCATCGAGCGGCACCGACTCAAGCCGGACGAGGCGCTGGCGATCCTTGAGCAGATGCTCGCCGCGATCGCTGCTGCCCACCGGGCTGGCCTGGTGCACCGCGACGTCAAGCCGGAGAACGTACTGGTCGCCGAGGCGCCCAGCGGCGGCACCGGTGATCTTGTTGACAGTGTGGTGAAGGTCGCCGACTTCGGGCTGGCTCGAGCGGTGGAGGCCAGCTCGGACGAGGAGGCGGGTGGCCAACTGCTGGCGACTGTGGCCTACGTCGCCCCGGAGCTGGTCACCGACGGTCACGCCGATCCGCGTACCGACGTCTACGCGGCCGGGATCGTGCTGTTCGAGATGCTCACCGGTCGGGTCCCGTACGACGGCGACCGGCCGGTCGACGTGGCGTGGCAGCACGTCGACCGGGACGTTCCGGCACCTTCGACCCTGGTCCCGGGGCTGCCCCCGGTGCTCGACGAGTTGGTGACCCACGCCACCCGACGTGATCCGGCCGCCCGGCCCACCGACGCCGGCAGCATGCTGACCGAGGCGCAGGCCGCCCACGAGAACCTGGGCGGCGGCACCAGCAACGACAGCACCACGGTGCTGCGTCGGGTGACCGACCCCACCACGCCGATCGCCGAGCCGACCATGGTCGTCTCGGCGGTACGCCCTACCGATAACCGGCCGTCCTGGGCCCGGTTGCCGGAGCAGAGCGGGCAGACCCGAGCGCACCGACGGCGGGCGGCCCAGCCGTCCGGGTTCGGGGGACGCCTGCTGGAGTTCCGCGACCGGGTAATGGCCCATCCCCGGGGCGGCGTCGCGGCGATCGCCGTCGTCGCGGCCCTGGTCCTGGTGGTCGCCCTGACCGGCTGGTGGTTCGGGTTCGGCCGCTACACGGTCGCTCCGGAACTGGTCGCCATGACGAAGGCGCAGGCCGAGTCGACGGCCACGAAGGCCGGCCTGACCCTGGCCTACGGCACGCCCCGATACGACGCGAAGGCCGCCAAGGACACGGTGGTCAGCCAAGACCCGCCGGCCAGCGAGCGAGTCGTCAAGGGCGGCACAATCACCCTGATCCTGTCCCTGGGGCCGGACCGTTTCCCGGTGCCGGACGTGGTGGGCAAGACTCTCGATCTCGCCCAGATCGACCTGGAGGGCGCAGGTCTGGAGGTGGTGCAGGGTCCGCAGCGGTACGACGACAACCTGCCCGCTGGCGTGGTCGTGGCGGTGAGTCCGAAGGTGGGTGCCGAGGTCACCCCCGGCAGCAAGATCACCGTCACGGTCAGCAAGGGTCGGGCCCCGCTCTCCGTACCGAACCTCGTGGGTAAGAGCGTCGCCGAGGCGAGGTCGATGTTGACCCAGCTCGGGCTGGTGCCGGTGGAGACCTACAAGGACTCCGACAAGCCGAAGGACCAGGTCGTCGGGCAGAGCCCGGCCGACGGCTCCGGGGTGGAGAAGGGCGCCGAGGTTAAGCTGGAGGTCAGCAAGGGCCCGCCGACGGTGGCCGTACCAAGGGTGATCGACATGCCGTGCGCCGCCGCGAAGCAACACCTGGAGAGCCAGGGCTTCCCGGTCGCGGTGCAGTTCAACCCGAACGGGACCGTCCGCTACCAGAACCCCAACGAGAACACCCAGGTGCCCCCAGGTACCCAGATCACGATCGGATGCCTCTGACATGTCGCTGAACCGGCCGGTGGGGTCGCACACCCCCACCTCCGGCGGGCTGGCCAAGGCCGCCCTGCCGTACCTGGACGCGGCCGGATCCGAGGTGGCGCAGATCTACGTCGGCAACTCCCGGGGCTGGGCGCTGCCGGCTGGTAACCCGGCCCAGGACGCCGCGTTCCGCGACGGCTGCGCCGAGCGCGGGATCCCGACGTACATCCACGCTTCCCTGCTGGTCAACCTCGGTTCGCCCACCCCGGCGACGGTGGAGAAGTCGACCGCCACCCTGGCGCACGCGCTGCGCCGGGGGGCGGCGATCGGCGCGGCCGGGGTGGTCTATCACGCCGGCAGCGCAGTGGACGACGGCCATGCCGAAGCGGCCATGCGACAGGTACGTGAGGCGCTGCTGCCGCTGCTCGACGAGGCGGCCAACACCGACGGACCGAAGCTGCTGGTCGAGCCGAGCGCGGGCGGCGGTCGGTCGTTGGCCTCCCGGGTCGAGCACCTGGGGCCATACCTGGACGTGGTGGAGTGGCACCCCTGGCTGGGCGTCTGTCTGGACACCTGCCATGCCTGGGCGGCCGGGCATGATCTTGCCGTTGAGGGCGGGATGACTCAGACGATCGACGATCTGGTCACCACGGTCGGGGCGGACCGGCTGTGGCTGGTACACGCCAACGATTCGATGGACCTGTGCGGGTCGACCCGGGACCGGCACGAGACGATCGGCAAGGGCAGCATCGGCGAGCCGGCGTTCGCCGAGCTGATGACCCATCCGGCCACTGCGGGCGTACCGGTGGTGGTGGAGACCCCGACGGAGGGGCACGTCGGTCACGCAGCCGACATCGCCACCCTCAAGCGCCTCCGCCCCTGAGGCGTTCCTGAAGCGTTTCCGCCCTCAGCCGGGCAGCCTGCCCCCGGCCCGGCCCGGCCCGGGGGCAGGCCAGGTCAGGGTCAGGCCGGACCAGGGGCGGTCAGCGCCGGAAGATGCCGGTCAGCACCTCGACGGCCTGGTCGATCGCCGCATCGTCGAGGTCGAGGTGGGTGACCAGCCGCGCGGTCCGTGGGCCCAGCACCGAGACGAGTACGCCCACAGCGCGCGCCCGCGCCGCCACGGTGGGCGCGTCCAGGGCGCACTTGGTCAGGTCCAGCGGAACGATGTTGGTCTGCACCGTGCCGTCCCCGGCCACCACGGCGAACGGGGCGAGTGCCTCGGCCAGCCGGGCGGCCCGTACGTGGTCCTCGGCCAGCCGGTCGATGTTGTGCTGGAGCGCGTACCGACCGGCGGCGGCCAGGATGCCGGCCTGCCGCATGCCGCCGCCCAGCCGCTTGCGGATCTGCCGAGCCCGTTCGATCTTTTCCGCGCCGCCCACCATCAGGGAGCCGACCGGGGCACCGAGCCCCTTGGACAGGCAGACCGACAGGGTGTCGAACAGCTCGCCATAGCTGGTCAGCGGCACCCCGTCGGCGATGTGGGCATGCCAGATCCGGGCACCGTCGCAGTGCAACGCCACCCCGGCGTCGTCGGCGATCCGGCGCAGTTCGCGCAGGGTCGCCAGCGGGATGACCCCGCCACCGCCCCGGTTGTGGGTCTGCTCGACGGCGATCGCCCGGGTCGGCACCGCGTGGTAGCCGTCCGGCCGGATCATGCCGGCCACCACCGCCGGGTCGATGGCCGCGCCCACCGCCGACCAGGTACGCGACGAGACTCCCCCGTACGCGGCGGCGGCACCGACCTCGTAGGTCACCACGTGTGCGTCGGCGTCGCAGAGCAGTTCGAAGCCGGGGGGCACCAGTACCTGAAGGGCGATCTGGTTGGCCATCGAACCGGTCGGGGCGAACAGGGCCGCCTCGTGTCCGAACATCGCCGCGACCTCGGCCTCCAGGGCGTTGATGGTCGGGTCTTCGCCGTACACGTCGTCGCCGACCTCGGCTTCGGCCATGGCCGTGCGCATCCCGGCGGTGGGCCGGGTCACCGTGTCCGACCGCAGGTCGACGACGGCGGGTGCCTCACCCGCGAGTTCCGGCTCAGCCACGCAGCATCTCCGCCACCAGGAAGGCCAGTTCCAGCGACTGCTGGGTATTGAGCCGGGGGTCGCAGGCGGTCTCGTACCGGCCGGGCAGGTCAAGGTCCTCGATGCCCTGCGCGCCGCCCAGGCACTCGGTGACGTCTTCGCCGGTCAGTTCGACGTGCAGCCCGCCCGGGTGGGTCTCCAGGCCCCGGTGCACCTCGAAGTAGCCGAGCACCTCATCGACGATCCGGTCGAAGTGCCGGGTCTTGTAGCCGTTGGACGACTCGTGGGTGTTGCCGTGCATCGGGTCGCACTGCCACACCACCTTCGCCCCGGCGGCGGACACCTTCGCCACGATCGGCGGCAGTACGTCCCGTACCCGGTGGTTGCCCATTCGGCTGATCAGCGTGAGCCGGCCGGGGATGTTGTCCGGGTTGAGCTTCTCGCAGAGTTCGAGCGCCTCGTCCGGGGTGGTGGTCGGGCCGATCTTGACGCCGATCGGGTTGGCGATCCGGGAGATGAAGTCGATGTGCGCCCCGTCGATCTGCCGGGTGCGCTCACCGATCCAGAGGAAGTGCCCGGAGAGTCCGTACGCACGGTTGGCGGAGACCCGGGTGAGCGCGCGGTCGTACTCCAGGGCCAGCGCCTCGTGCGAGCAGTAGAGGGTGACCGTACGCAGCGCCTCGTCCTCGGTCATCCCGCAGGCCCGGATGAACGCCAACGCCCGGTCGATCTCCCGGGCGATTGCCTCGTAGCGCTCCCCCGCCGGGGATGCCTTGACGAAGCCCTTGTTCCAGTCGTGTACGGCGTGCAGATCGGCCAGCCCGCCGGCCAGGTAGGCGCGGAGCATGTTCATCGCCGCCGCCGAGTTGGCGTACGCCCGGATCATGCGCTGCGGGTCGGCGACCCGGGCTTCGGGCACCGCCTCCAGCGAGTTGATCATGTCGCCCCGGTACGCCAGTAGGCCGCGCGCGTCCGTCGGCAGCGACCTCGGCTTGGTGTACTGGCCCGCGACCCGCGCCACCTTGACCACCGGCAGCGACGCCCCGTACGTGAGCACGATGGCCATCTGCAGGAGGGTACGCGCGTTGGCCAGGAGGTGGCTCTCGGTGTTGTCGGTGAACGTCTCGGCACAGTCGCCGCCCTGCAGCAGGAAGGCCTTACCCTCACAGACCAGGGCCAGCCGCTGCCGCAGCTGGTCGACCTCGTACGGCGCGACGATCGACGGAACGTTGTCGAGGATCTTGCACACCTCGCCGACCACCGCCGGGTCGGGCCAGGGCGGGGTCTGGGCTCGGGGCAGTTCCCGCCATCGGTCGAGACCGAGGGCCTCGTCCTCGGCCGAGTCGACGGTGGGGCGACTGGTCTGCAGACCGGGGTTGTCCACCCCCGGGTAGCTCAACTGGTGCCACTCTTGGCGCATGAGAGAAAGCGTACGGCGACGGTCGCGGCCCGGGAGCGGCGAGGGGCACCGTTCCGGCTCGTGGGACCCGGGTTACGTCAGGGCAGCGGGTGGGCGATGTCCCGGGCATGGTCGGTGACCGCCCCGCCGACCACCGTCGCCTCGATCGGCAGTACCTCCAGACAGCGGCGTACGGCGGCCCCCATCAGCACGTTGGGCACCCGCATCGAGAGCGTGCAGTGCGGCACCCAGCGCCCCGGCTGGTAGTGCTCGGAGAGGGCGACCCCGGCCCGGGTCAGCCGGGCGTGGACCGAAGCCTGGTGGGCCAGCAGTTCGGGGGTGGGTACCAGCCCCAGCCAGAGCACCCGGCCGACGAACTGACCGGCGTACTGGAACGAAAGCCGTAACGGCGGGGCCACCGGCGCCCCGACCAGCGCCTCGGCGACCTGCGCGGGGTCGAGCCGGGGAGCGACCGCCAACGAGACGTGCGGGCGGTGTCGCTGACCGAGCAACGAGCGCATGCTCTGCACGCCCTCGGATTCCAGCGCGTTCCACAGCACCCGGATCCGCCGGGTGGCGTCGGTGTCGAGAAAGAGTTCCAGCGCCGCGACCACCGGCCCACCCTAGGGGAAGGGTAGGACGGCACGCGGCGACGGTCCGCTCCGGCGACACCCGGTGGCGGTCCGCTCAGGTGAGGACGTCGTTCTCGTCGAGGGTGAGGGCCTCTTCCATGCAGCGGAGGAACCGCCGGAACGTGGCCATGAAGGTGCGGATGGGCAGGCCGCCGGTCACGGTGATGTCGTAGTCGAAGCAGAAGCCGCCGTGTTGGGACAACGAGGCCCGGACCAGGACCATCACATCATTGATCTTGTTGGCCAGCTGGAGGCGGTCTTCCAGTGCGGACTCCGGGTCCACCCCGAACATGGACATGAGCCGGATCCGCTCACCGTTTTCCCGAGGCAGGACCAGCACCGAGTAGTTGTCCCGCACCACCAGGTCGCCGTCGCCATCCAGGGAGGTCTCCAGGTACGCGTCGTCGAAGATCTTGCGTAGCCCCTCGGTGGTCACGTCCTCCGGATTGAGCATCCCGCCTGCCATCTGTCGTCCTCCCCGCGTAGAACCACCGCAAACCCAGAAACGCCGATATCTCATGTCGCACACTCTCGATAGCCGGCGCGAGCGCTCACAGGCTACTTGGGACAGTCACGCACCCTCAAAACGGGCAGGGGCCGGTGAACCCGGCCCCCGCCCGCGTGGGGTGTCGCGTCGGCAGTACCTATCCGAGACCGCTCTTGATCGCACCGATCAGCTCACCATTGCTGGTGTCGCCGGAGAGTTCCCAGAAGAACGAGCCACCGAGCCCCTGGCTCTTGGCATAGGTCATCTTGCCGTTGATGGTGCTGGGGGTGTCGTAGCTCCACCAGTTGCTGCCGCACTTGGCGTACGCCGTACCGGCCACGGTGCCGGTCGCCGGGCAGCTGTTCTTGAGCACCTTGTAGTCCTCGATGCCCTGCTCGTAGGTGCCCGGGGCCGGGCCGGTGGCCGTACCGCCCGGGGCGGCCTGGGTGACGCCGGTCCAGCCGCGACCGTAGAAGCCGATGCCGAGGAGCATCTTGTTGGCCGGGATGCCCTTGCCCTTCAGCTTCTGGATCGCCGCGTCGCTCCAGAAGCCCTGCTGCGGAATGCCGGTGTACGAGTGCAGCGGGGAGTGCGGGGCGGTCGGCCCCTGCGCCGCCCAGGCGCCGAAGAAGTCGTACGTCATGGGCATGATCCAGTCGAGGTGCGGCATCGCCCCGGCGTAGTCGGTCGCGTCGATCTTGCCGCCGCTGCTGCCGTCCGCCGTGATCGCGGCGGTGACCAGGTTGGGCGCGGCGAACTTGGCGCGGACTGCGGCGACCAGGTTCTTGAACGCGTTCGGACCGCTGGTGTCACAGGTCAGACCGCAGGCGTTCGGGTATTCCCAGTCGAGGTCGATCCCGTCGAACACGTCCGCCCAGCGCGGGTCCTCGACCAGGTTGTAGCAGGACTCGGCGAACGCGGCCGGGTTCTGCGCGGCCTGGGTGAAGCCGCCGGACCAGGTCCAGCCGCCGAAGGACCAGATCACCTTCAGGTGCGGGTACATCTGCTTGAGCTTGCGCAGCTGGTTGAAGTTGCCGCGCAGCGGCTGATCCCAGGTGTCGGCGACGCCGTCGACACTGTCCGCCGCCGTGTACGCCTTGTCGTAGTCGGCGTAGCTGTCCCCGATCGAGCAGCGCCCGCCGGTGGTGTTACCGAAGGCGTACATGATGTGGGTGAGCTTCGCGGCCGAGCCGCTGGTGTGGATGTTCTTGACGTGGTAGTTCCGGGCGTAGACGCCCCACTCGACGAAGTAGCCGACGACCTTGCCGTTCCCGCCCGGCGGGTTGGTCGGCGGCGGGGTGGTGGGCGGCACCGACGTCGGCGGCACACTGGTCGGTGGCACGCTGGTGGGCGGCGTGGTCGGCGTGCTGCCACCGGAGCAGGACGCACCGTTGATCGTGCAGTTCAGCGGTGACCGGTAGCCGCCGCTGCCGATGTAGCCCCAGTTCGCGGACGCTCCGGGGGCGAGCGCACCGGCCCAGCTCTTCTTGACCGCGACGTAGTGGTCGCCGGTACGGGTCACGTCGGCGTCCCAGAAGCTGCTCAGCGTGGTGCCAGCGGGCAGATCGAACTCGACCCGCCAGTTGGCGACCGGGGCATCGGTGCCGTTGGTGACCGTGACCCGGGCCTCGTGGCCGGAGCCCCAGTCCGAGGCGGCGGCAAAGGTGGTGGTCAGATTTCCTGCTCCGAGCGCCGCGGTGACCGGCACCGCCGCGACGGCCAGGACCATCGCGGCACCGGCCCAGAGGGCTCGACGGAGGGATCGCTTCATGTGACTCTCCATTTAGTTAGGAAAGTTTCCAGAAAGTTAAGGAGACGCTACTCACGCCCACCCACCCCGTCAAGATGCAAATTTATCGATTCCTTCGATGTGGGCCGACGTCCGTCACCAGCCAACCTCCCCGGCGAACGCCCGGCCCACCCGGGCGATACCCGGGGCGGGCAGGTCCATCGCCCACAGCACTCCGGTCAGGTAGTCCACCACCCGCCGGTGATGCGCCTCGGTCAAGCCCAGCCCACGCCAGGCCCCCACCACCGGCCGGACGATGTCCCCGGCCGGGCCGCCCAGTGCCGAGGTCAGCAGCAGCGCGAGATGCCCCGCCAACCGGGGCACGTCCACGCCCACCAGGTACGGCGCCAACTCCGCGTCGGCCGAGACCAGGCGAAGCCACCGCCGAACCGCGTCCCGGACCGCCGCCGGACCGCCGAGCCACCCGAACCCCGAGCAGCGGTAGCCACCGTCTTGGGTCAACCCCGCCGCCGCCACCGCCGGGTACGCCGGCCCCACCGCCGGGCCCGCCACCATCGGGTACGTCACGGGGTACGCCACCGCGCCACGCCCGCTCACGACCACGGCGAGGCGTACGGGTCGCCTCCGGCCACCAGCAGGTGGATCCGCTCCTCGGAAACGCCAGCAGCGAGCAGTACCCGTTGCCCCCAACGCGCCAACCGACACGGGTGTGGTGCCCGATCGTTACGACAGACCGCTCCAGCCGGCCATTCCTGCTTGGCGTGCACGACCACCGCCCGTACCGCCAGCGGAACGTGTTCGGGACGGACCGGCATCAACACCGGCAACTCCCCCAGCGCGGCTCCCACCGGATCGGCGGTGGCCCTGGCGGACCCCACCGCGGCGATCATGCTCATGACAGGTCTCCTATTAGCTCTGTCGGCTGACACCGGTTCGGCCAGCGCCCGGGTGCCGGGATCAGTCCGAGTGTCCGGATGCCGGGATCGGTCCGGCACCCTCGACATCGGACGCTAGAAGTTCCACGTCGAAGCACGTCGCACAAACTGTCTACCTCTGCGTGATCATTTCGCTACGCACTGACCAATGATTGGTCATCAAGCCTGACGATTCGGCCACGACTGATACCGGACGCCACCATCGGCAACAGCGGTCTCGGGGCACCCAAACCCGCCCTACCTGCGATATTGCCAAGCTGTGCCTTGAAGATGCCTCAGATTTCAGGCTAGATTCCCCTTTCTTGATCATGACTAGGAAGCGCCCCCCGGGCTTCTGGTCAACTCCCCCAAACCTGGAGGACATGCGTGGACAACCAGACCGCATCCCCCACCGATAACGCCGAGCGCGCCGCAGAATCCTGGCTCAACCGCCGGCGCATGCTGACCGTCGCCCTCGGTGGTGCTGCCGCCGTGGCCCTGCCAGCCCCGGCGTGGGCCGCCACCGACCAGCGCCCCGGTGCCGCCCGCAAGCCCCAGCTCACCACCACCGACCGGATGGTGGTCAACCGCGTCTCGGCCGAGCGCGCCCTCCGGCACCTCCGAGTGCTCTGCGAGGACATTGGTCCGCGGATCGGTGGCACCCAGTCCGAGCGCACGGCCGCCAACTACATCGCCCGGGAACTGGACCGGCTCGGCTACGACGTCGAACTACAGCCGTTCGCGGTGGCGGACAAGTTCACCGCCCAGCTCAGCTCGCCAGCCGGACTCCCCAGCGACCTGTGCTGGCAGGTCGGCGCATCGGCGCACGCCGCGCTGGACACCAGCGTCCAGGGTGACGTGGTGGACGTCGCGGCCGGTGAGGTGGCGAACTACCCCACCGACGTCACCGGCAAGATCGTCCTCATCGACTACGTCGCCGCCCAGCGGGAGCGGCTGGTCGAGATCGCCGTCGCCCGGGGTGCCGCCGCGGTCATCTTCCTGGCCGCCGACGCCACGCCGCCCCGGATGGCCGGCACCTTCAACCCGACCCTGCCCGGCTCGGCAGCAAACCCGGTGGGCATCCCCGTCGTCGGAATCGCCCAGGCGCAGAAGCACCGGCTGCGTGCCCTGCTCGCCACCGGCCGGCTCACCCTGACCGTCGCCACCACCGCCCACCGGGGACTGACCTCCCACAACGTCATCGCCGAGACCTCGAAGAACAAAAAGCTCAAGGGCACGAACCCGGTCTCCATGGTGAGCGCCCACTACGACACGGTGATCGGCGCACCGGGTGCCAACGATGACGGCTCGGGCACCGTACTCTGCCTCGAGCTTGCCCGGGTGCTGCGCGAGGTCCCGACGGACTCGACCTTCCGCTTCGCCCTGTGGGGCTCGGAGGAGCAGGGCCTGATCGGCTCCCGGCACTACGTGCGGGAACTCCCGCAGGCCGAGCGGGACCGTCTCCTCGCCGTCTACCAGAACGACATGGTGGCGACCAGCTGGGACCCGGCGACCCGCTACTGGCTGCTCTCCTTCACCGGCCAGTCGAACCGGGCAACCGACGAAGTGGCCGCCGCCGCGACCCGGCTCGGCTACGAACCCCGGATCTCGCCGGTCACCCAGCGGGGCTCCAGCGACCACCAGTCGTTCCAGGAGGTCGGCATCGCCAGCGCCAACTTCTCCTGGCGGGGTGAGGAGTCACCGGCGCTGCTCGAGCCGCCGTACCACAGCCCTGAGGACACCATCGCGAAGAACATCAGCCTGGAACGGCTCCAGGTGTCGCTGGAACTGATCGGCTGCGCCGCCTACGCCACCGCAGGCAAGCGGTAGTTGATCTGATCAAAGTGCCTGCCAGGTGCGGAACGCCCTCGACATCAAGTCGGACGGCACCCACCTGGCAGGCACTTCGCGTACGCCCGCTTCCGGCCGGACCGGGCGGCGACGCGAGGGGGGTGCTCGCCGCCCGGCAACTGTTCAGGCTGGTCAGCCGGCAGCGGCTCGGAACGCCGGGAGGTAGCCACCCGACTGTCCACTGGCGAACGGGTGGTACGAGATGCCGATGTTGGCGAAGTTCAGCGCGTGCAGCCACTTGTCGCCGCTGCACAGCTGGTGACCGACGAAGTAGGAGCGTACGTCGGCGAACTTGAAGCCGTGGCGGGCAGCGGCCTTGATGAGGACGCCGTCGAGGACGTTGATGCCCTCATTGATCTTCGCGCGGGAGGTCTCGCTGAGACCGGCGCAAATGTTGCCCAGCTCGTAGAAGACGGGGTAGCCGACGACGACGACCTTGGCTGACGGCGAACGCGACTTGATGCCGTTGTAGACCTTGTCGAGCATGGCGGGCAGCTCGTTGGTCGCCTTGGTCTGCGCGGCCTGTACGGCGGCCACGCACTCGGTGGTGCCGTACAGCACGCAGGTGGTCATGATGTTGGCGAAGCCAACGTCGTTGCCGCCGACCGTGATGCTCACCAGGGTGGTGTTGGCGGCCAGCGCCGAGAGCTGCGTGTTGAACACGCTCGTGGTCGTCGCGCCCGAGCAGGCCACCGACTTGTACGACAACGGGACCTTGGCGGCCGCCCACAGGGCCGGGTACGCGTTGGTGCTGCGCTTACAGTCGCCGCTCTCGCTCGTGTAGCTGCCGGCACCGACGCCGGAGGCGTACGAGTCGCCGAGCGCGACGTACCGGACAGTCGATGCCGCTTGGGCGGGTACGGCCAGTGCGAGCGAGGCGAATACCGCCGCCGTCGCACTGGCCAAGATGGTTACTAGACGCGGTCTCCGCACGTCGTCCTCCCGGGGGTTGGGATGATCAGCTTGGTATAGGTACCACTAAATACGTTCGAGCGGAAGACCAAGATCGTGTACGCGTGGTTACCGACCGGTACGACAGCAGCCGCCGACCCTCTCGCCAGCGCAGCGGCACTTGTCATACAGGTAGATCATTCGATTCACCTAGCTCGCGGAGCTGATCAGACCATCCAATGAGGCGGCACCGACGTTGCCTGCCACAGCTGCCACGTGGGCACCGTGGCGCCAACCGGTATGGCCGGATCAGCTCGGCCGGCGGGCAATGCCCAGGGCCAGGGCGGCGATCGCGCCGGCGCCGAAGGCGGCGAGCAGGCGCTCGAACAGCCCGGTCAGGTCGGCAGGGCCGCCGACAAAGGCGAACAGCAGAACGGCGAAGCCGATACCGACCCCACGGAACGGCCACGCCCAGCGTTGCCAGCCCGGCGCGCGCTTCATGGCTGCGGCCAGTACGAGAACCGCGACCACGAAGAGCAGGATGCCCGTCGGCGTGATCATCGTGTCGATCTTGCCGCCAAGGTTGGCCCGCTGGTCGGGGCCGGTGCAGCCCGCATCGGCCAGGCGGCAGCCCTGCCGCTCGGCGGCGGCGAGCAGGTCGCCGAGGCCAAAGATGGACAGGGCCAGCAGGACGGCACCGACGGTGGCGGTGCGGCCGCCCGTGCGCAGGGCTGGGCGCACCGACAGCCACGCGAACAGGATCGTGGCCAGGCCACACAGGGTGAACACGACGATGAGCACTGCGGCAGCCGGCGCGCCGTAGGCAAGCATGTCGCTGATGGTGTGCTCCAGCACGCTGTAACTGTCGCCCTGCCAGCTGGCTGCGAGCAGCCAGCTACCCACAAACAGCACCTGAGCAGCGAAGCCCACCCATGCCCACAGACGTACGCGATTGTCGATCATTGCGGCATTGTAGACAGTCGAGCATCGATACACGTGCGCGGCATCATCCGCACCAGGTGGTGTGGATAGTTCGCGAAAACTCATTAGGCGGTAATCCGCAACGGTGGCAACATGACGTCGCAATTCGGCGTCTTTGGCCAAGAGCCGGACGCCGCCAGATGCTGCCTTACGTGCCAGGAGGCGACATGAAGTCACGACTCCGGAAGCTCTACGCCCACGATCGCCAGTTCACCTGGACAGCTCGGATCACCCGCGTAACCGTCAATCAACGCTGCCACAGGTGCATCCAGTTGCGCATCTGGGGCGCGGGAAAGAACAGCCAGGTCGTACGGGCAGACCTGGTGTCCACCGCCCCGCCGACCCCATGGGGTGACCCCTGCCGTACTGATGGCGCCTACCCGACCCCACGGGAGGTGCTGGCAGTCATTGACCATGCGCTTGCACATGGCTGGCAGCCGGACGCGATCGGCGGCACCTTCGTGCTGACCGAATTGCAGCATGCCCAGACCTTGCAGCTGCCGAACTTCACCATCACCGATCGGCTGAATCAATCCGCAGTCTCCCGACGACTGGTGGCCGCGCGCCCATGACAACGCGGAGGGCATCCACCTGCGCCGGCTCTGCCTCACGCTCACTGGAACACCAGGTACGTTATTCCAGCCGAATAAGGTGCGTGGTGTTCCAGTCACGACATTGATCGGGACAGGAGGCCAGGGCTTTCGCGAGGCAGGCGCTCTGGCTTGCGCCGGAAGAGGATCCGCACTCCTGGCTTTCTGGTCGATGCTTAGCCGAAGCGACGATTAGCCTGCTCGGTCTGCCAGGTGCGGAGGGCGTTCTTGATCCGGTCGTTCTCGGCTTGGAGCAGCCGGATCTGGTGGCAGCGGTCGGCCGTCTCGGCGGCGAGGCGGGCCAGCAGGGCATCCACCTGCGCCGGCTGATAACCCCGCCGACCCAATCCCGTGTACGACAACCGCACCCTGCGGATACCGTCCGGCCCCAGCGGACCGCCGTTACGACTGCGGTAGGTACCCATGGTGAAGACTCTCGTACTCGTCGGGCAGGTGAATCTGTTCCGCCGGCACCCCGGCCACCAACAGCCGCAACAGTGCGTCCCGGTTCATCGCCGGCGGACCACACACGTACACCTCCTGCCCTGGGCGGTAGTGCGCCACAGCGAGAGTCAACGCGTCGCCCCGCTCCTCCGGCTCGGTGTTCTCCAGGTCGTGTGACACCGCCGGCACCAACGTCAACCAGTCATGCGCACACTGGAGTTTGTCCAGGCTCGTCGCGTCATACAGGTCCATGAAGTTGCGCGACCCGACCACCAACGTCACCCGCCGAGAAGTGTCCGGGACGGCGGCGACCTGCTCCACCAAAGCCCGCAACGGCGCCAAACCGGTGCCGCCGGCCACCAACAGCAGATCCGAGCCAGTATCCGGCTCCAACAACAACCCGTTCCCGTACGGCGGCCCCAACCACACCCGATCACCAGCGCACACCTGGTCGACCAGGGCGTGGGACACCTCGCCGCCCGGGACCGCCCGCACATGAAGTTCGAGGCTGCCATCCGATCGGGGCGCGTTCGCCGGGGCGTACCAACGCCACCGACCCGGAAACTGCGACACCATCACCGGCACCGCCTGACCAGGGCAGACAGGCAACGACCGCTGCGGTCGTACCGTCAGAATCGCAATCCCCGGCGCAGGCCGATCATGATCGACCACCTCAGCCGACCACCACGCCGGCCCCTCCCCCACCCCACGCCCCACCCGAGCCAGCGCCCGGATCGTCGGCCCATACAACTGCTGCCAATCCCTCGCCAGTCGCGGCGACCACCACGGGCGGGCATAGCAGGCCACCGTGTCGATCAACGCGTCACCGATCGGCAGATGATGCGGCGTGAACAGCCGAAACCGCCGGTACGCCCGACCCAACACCGCCAACAACGCTGCCCGACCCGCCGCATCATCACCACCACTAACCAGCCGACCCAGGCCAGCGAAGAACAACGCAGCATCGTGCAACGGCAGCAGACCAGGACGGGCCTCATCCACTGCCCGCCAGAAGAACTCCCCCGCCGACTCGGCATGCCGCATCGTCGCCGCCCACGACGCCACCAGTTCGGTTCCGTTGCCGGCACTCATCCGACGGTCTCCTCGGTGAACGTCTGACCGGCCCGATCGGCATCTGCGGCCGGGACGCCCATCGCCTGCAACGTCCCCACCAGGTAGTTGACCGCCCGACGCCGCTGCCCCTCCGACATCCCCAGGCCCTGCCAGGCACCTGTGCACGGACGGGCAACATCCCCCGCCGGACCACCCAGGGCTGCCGTCAGCAACAACGCCAGATGCCCCGCCAGTCGGGCACGGTCCACCCCCACCAGGAACGGCCTCAGCTCGGTGTCGGCCTCCACCAGCCACAGCCACCGGCCCACCGCATCCCGCACCCCCACCGACCCCAACCGGCCGAACCCATCGCCCTCGACCGCCGGTAATCCACCGTCCACACCCATCACAAGCGCTCACCCCTGCACCAAATCGGAAACCTGGAACGGCACCGGGACGGGCGGGAGCAGCGACACAAACGATCAGGGAGTCACCCGCCACCGGAGCCAGCACCCGCCCCGGGCCATGCACCAAGATTTCGACAAGGCGGGCACCATCGGCATGATCACCAACAGCAGATCACCAAAGGCGTTCCGTATAATTCGATATCACTCAGCGCATTCTTGTCGGCCATTGCAGCCCGGCCAGACCGTGGCCATCAATGCACGGGCCAACGAGGGCTGGCACAGCGCAGCGGTGCTGTCCACGTACTGGTCGATGGCACCGACCGGCGACAACCCGGCAATGTCCGGGTCTTCGATTCGGGCCAGCAGTGCGGCGGCGAACCGGCCAGCGTCGATGACCCGGTACGGCCGATCAAAGAATGGACGTACGGTGGCCTCGACCGACTCGGCCAGGCCGAGATTGTTCTGCCACTCGCCTACCGCCTCGTAGGCAGTGCACAGCGCCGCCTGCCGCCGCGCGTCGGTGTCGGCCCTCATCGCCGCGTCGAGGGCGGCAGCGATGCCCGCCGTGTCCGGCAGCGCCGCGAAGGCCATGCCCAACCACTTGCTGTACGGCGGAAACCGTCGAGCCAGCAGCAGGCACAGCCGCATCAGCTCCCGCACCAGCCGCGCCGTAATCACCCGGCTGCCCAACTCGTCGCCCACCTCGGCGGTACGACCGACGAACGCCTCCTCCTCGCCGATCCGCAGCCACTGGCACGCCAACAGGTAGCGCCACACATCCTCCGGATACCACCGAAGGCGTTCCCGCAGCCCGCTCAGCTCGCCAATCCCGTCGTGGAAGACCGCGCCGCCGGTGACCTCGGCCAGCCGCTGCCCCGGCATCGCCAGCCAGTCCAGGGTGGTGACGCCCCGCCGAGGATCGAAGCCCAGGTGCTCATCGCACCAGGTGCCGACATCGGTGATCAGCACCCGATGCGCCACCGGCCCATCCGTGGGTGCCATCGATCGCACCCGTCCCTGTGGCGGCTCGAAGTGCGTCGACCAGCCACGAAACTGCTTCGGCAGCCGCGCCGACAATAATTCTGAGATCCGCTCGCCGTAGCGAACGACATCATCGGCGGCCAGGAACAGCTCCAACCGTGGCCCCCAGTCGTGGTCGACCGAGCGTTCCGTGTCGAAGCCGAGTACGTCCGACCCCGTTCCCAAGCGCCCGGCCGCGTACCGCAGATCCGGGTACGCCTCTTCCAGCAGCGGACGGACCGCCTCGACATAGAACAGCTCACATAGCCGCAACCCCGGCATGAACGACGCCTGCACTCCGCCACCGTACGAGTCACGAAATCGACACCACCCGGCAGGGATGGACGATATGCACGACACGTATAACGATCTTCAACTCAACGTGTTGAATGGATAGGCTCGAACGCAGACCACAACGGACGGAGCCGCCCACCATGGCGAGGACGCCGCCACGACAAAGCACCTGCCCACGCTGCGGAGCCCGGCTGGCCCGCGACAACGACAGCGGACGTTGTACTCCCTGCCAGACCGCCGAACGGGACCGGCTCACCAAGCCACCCGCACTACCGGCCACCTTCTGGGAGCACGAACCCGTCCGCCAAGCCCTACACGAACGCCACCTCGGCAAAGTCGTCCGCGCCTACCGCTACCACCCCTACCACGGCCGACTCGCCCTACCCCAAGAACTCGTCGCCCGCTGGCTCGGCATCACCCAAGCCCAACTCAGCCGAGCCGAAAACAGCCCACCCATGATCCACCTCGACCGCCTCATCCACTGGGCACAACTGCTTAACATCCCCGCCCACCTACTCTGGTTCAAACTCCCCGACGATCACTCCGACAACGCGGCGTACCAGCACGACCAGCAGCACAGTGCACATCACGGACAGCCAATGGTGGTAGGCCCTTCAACCGTTGCTGCACAGTTGATGAACTCGACGCTTTCTTCTGACAGGAGCAAGGCGATTGCTGAGCTGGCAGGGGCAGAAGTTACGCAGGGCAGAGGCATCAGAAACGCCCTCCTCGCCCTACCAGACCCAATCGATGTTGGCCGACCATTTCCTAAAAACAAAAGTGGTGTTGACTCCGCCATGGCGGCTGGCCTATTGGACACTGCTGCTCACTATCGCCGCTCATATCATTCGGTGCCCGCGTCCTACTTACTCCCTGCCGCGCTTGCTCACATGAAATTGGTATTTTCGCTACAGCCGGCACTGCAGCCAGAACCTGAACGAGTGTCGCTGTTGACTGCGGCTGGTGAAATGGCCGCGCTAGCCGGCGTCCTACTAGGACTTGACGCGGCTAGCCGCGCAGAGGCACTGTCCTACCTGAATCTAGCCTGGTCACTGTCACGAGAAATCCACGACGTCGAGTTGCAGACCGTTGTTCTCGGCTGCCGGTCCTTCGCATTGTCCTATGGCGGCGGAGATCACAGGGCCGGACTTGAGTGTGCGGACTTCGCGCAGAAGGTCGGCGCAGACGCGGCGACCGCCGAGACACGTGCATGGGTGGCCGCGATAGCCTCGGAGCGATGCGCGTCCCTCGACGACCTTGCAGGATGTCAGGCACGACTGGAAGACTCCCAAGCAGCACTGGCGGGGCTTACCCCCGAGGGCACACGGTGGCGGGGAATCGGCGGATTCAACTACGACAAGCTGCGCGCCTACGAGGGTGGTGACATGATGCGGCTGCGGCGCTATCGGGAGGCTGAAACAATCTTAGAAGATGCCTTAGCAGGCTTCGACTCCAATATGCACCGCCATCAAGCCACGGCCATGATCGATCTGGCGGAAGCCCGCCTGGGGCTCGGCGACATCGACGCCGCCTGCAAAGAAGCGCATGACGCGCTCAAGCTGGTCACCCAGGTCCAGCACACCGGCAACCTCGACCGGATCGATGCCATCGCCAGTCGAGGTGCGGCCGCCGGATCACGACCGGCCCGCCTCCTACAAACCGAAGTGATGCTCACCCGCGCCGATCACGGCCTACCCGTCAGAAACGTGACCTGATGTCTAATACACCGACTGCTCTGATTCTCGACTTTGGCGGCGTGCTCACCAGCGACCTGTGGGATTCGATACGATCATGCGCTCGACAAGAGGGCTTGGCCGACAATGCTCTCTTGGATCTAATGCGCCACGACAACGAAGTGCACCAACTCTACATCGGCATGGAGCGCGGCGAGGTAAGCCAGGATGATTTTGAGAAGGGCTTGGCAAACGCCGCCGGAATCAGCCCCGACGGCCTACTTGCGCGAATGTGCGCCAACCTCAGCCCTGATGACCTGATGCTCGATGCCGTGGCCGATCTGCGATCATGTGGCACGCGCATCGGAGTATTGTCGAATTCGTGGGGCACAGGCCACTTCAACCCATATGACGGTTACGACCTAGACCAGCGCACAGATGCCTTGATCTTCTCGGATCAAGTAAAGCTTCGCAAGCCTGAGCCCGAGATATTCCTTCTTATGCTCGACATACTCGGCGTCTCGGGACCTGAAAGCGTCTTCGTTGACGATATTGCCGCCAACCTTGCACCCGCCCGGGAACTAGGCATGTCAGCAATTCACCACCTGGATACCCACGAAACCGTTGCCGAACTCCGACGCCAGTTCACGACGTGGGCTAGGAGTTCAACCTAGCTATGTGGAGGAGACCGAGTGACTTTCCAGGTTGCCGTCTGTGGCCCTCGGTTTTGCACCGAGGAGGACAAGGCCCAGGCCTACCAGGTAGGTGAACTACTTGCCCAGCAAGGAGTCGCGACGATCTGCGGCGGGGGCACAGGGGTCATGGCGGCTGTCGCCGCTGGCGTACGCGCACATGGCGGGGTGGTCGTTGGCGTACGCCCGAACGACACCCGGGACGGGGCCAGCGAAGACCTCTCCGTAACGATCGTGACCAACATGGGCGAGGCCCGAAACGCCATCATCGTCTGGAGCGCGGACTCGGTCATCGCCATCGGCGGCTCGTGGGGAACCCTCAGCGAAGTCGCCCTCGCGATGCGACGCGGCACCATCCCGGTCATCGCCCTCGGCGGGTGGCGCGTGGTAACCCCAGACGGCGAACTGGTCCCCGGCGTCCGCTACGTCGACACCCCCGAGGACGCCGTACAACAAGCCACCGAACCGCACGAAGCCACCGCAGTTGGCTGAACATGAGCACTAGTTGGCTACGGCCGGTCGGATCGGCCACCGCATGACGACAACTGGCCGATTCACCAGGCAGGCAATGACCTATGCCATGCATCAGGTTGCTCGGCAACTCGGCTTGCCTGCCCACGATGCTCGACTACTACGACTGACCAACAACGCCATCTTCGCACTGCCCAGCGCTGGGCTCGTCATCCGCATCACCCGGAGCCATCAGCTTCACGACCGGGTGCACAAAGTCGTACGACTCGCACAGTGGTTCGCCCGGATCGACGCTCCGACAATCCGGCTCGCGCCGGGCATCGCGCAACCAGTTCAGGTCGGCAACCTGCTGGCCTCCGTCTGGCGATATGTCCCGTCCGCACCGCAGGAAGCAACAGTGGAGAATCTTGGCGGTGTGCTCCGCGAGTTTCATGCCCTCGGCGCGCCGCCATTTCTGCTCGCCGCTTGGGACCCTGTCCGCGACGCGCGGCTACGGATCGACGACGCAGAAGAACTCGGCAACAGCCACCGCGCCTTTCTCCTCAACTGGTGCGACCGGCTTCCTCCCCAGGTTGCCGACCTCAACAAACGGTCAGGTGGACAGCTCATCCACGGTGACGCCCACGTTGGCAACCTGCTTCGCCAATCCACCGGCCACGTAGTCCTGTGCGATTTCGACGCCACCTGCATCGGCCCCTGGCAAGCCGATCTTGTGGCTGTTGCCGTCGGCGAAGCCCGCTTCGGCCGTACCGCCGCCCACAGCGTCCTCGCCGCAACGTACGGCTACGACGTCACCACCGACCCCGACTGGCCGCTACTGCGCGAGGCCCGAGAGCTGAAAATGATCGCTGCTGCGGTCCCACTACTCGCCAGCTCGGCCGGCGTCGCCGCCGAGTTCGCCACTCGTCTTCGATCCATCGTCGAAGACGACCAGCACGCGCGATGGACGCCGTACGCCCAACTCAGCCGCTGACCTTGACAACCGTTTGTCCAACATCCCACCTGTTACAACGAGCTGTGCGCGCAATGCGCTAAGTCAGATGCAGTGGATCCTGCAGCTCATCAGCGCAACCTTGGTCAGACTGCCGTCAATGCAAACTATCTGCAATTGCCACGCCACATCAGACTGCGACCACTATCGACCGAACGGGCAGTCGAGGCACCCGCATGACGAAGACTCCACGGAACTTAGGCAGGCCAACTGACCGTATGGTTAGCAGTTTCTAAGACCTGGACGCCCCCAAATCACGTGACCAGGGAAAACCAACTCCAGGGACCACTCGCAGGAGATGCAACTACCCAAACGTGCACTAATCTCGCCACTTCTGCTGTGGCCACGAACAGCGTCGATCATCAACACTTGCCACATCGTTCATGACCCCACCTCCACCTTCCACCCAAGAACCCCTCCGACCTCTTTTTCGCCTCCTCCAGATTTACCGGACGACACCAACTAGAAATGAGCCCCCTCACGATGATAAATAGATATCCGGGAAAGTGCGCTCAATGCCGTGGACCCGTTGCTGCGGGCGCCGGGCAAGCCATCAATGAGTCAGGCCGCTGGCAGACCTATCACAATGACTGCGCCCCTGTTCGGACGGCACCCAAGGCCGGCGGGCATCACGGATGGCATCGCGAGCCATTGGTAGCATTCGACATCGAGACCACTCTGCCCGAACCAATGGACGCACGCATTATTTCGGCAGCACTTGTGTACGCCAACGGACACAAAGAAACTTGGCTCATCAACCCCGGCGTACGCATCCCACCTGAGGCGACCGAACTGAATGGCATTACGGATGAAGTCGTACGACTCAAAGGACAAGATCCCACCGAGGCCCTTGCTGCCATCAGCCTCGCTATCACGAAGGAAATCGCGAAAGGAACTCCCCTCGTCGCTTTCTTCGCGCCATTTGACGTAACCACAATCCATCACGAACTCGCTCGACACGGAATGCCAGGCATTGACTGGGAGCAGGCCACTATCATCGACCCCTTCGTACTACACAAGGAGGTTGAGCCCAACTGGTACGCCCCGAGCAAACTCGGCGACTTATGCGAGTATTACCAAGTACCCCTAGAAAGAGCACACGAGGCAGCCAGCGATGCACAAGCAACACTCGAATTAGCACAATCTATCGGCGCACGGCACCCGCACATTGCGAGAATGCAAGCACCGACCCTACATGCCGCACAGGTCGAGTGGTTCGCAAAACACTCCGCAGAACTCCAGCGCTACTACGATCGCCAAGGAATCGATAAATTCGTTAGCACGGAGTGGCCACTAGAAACAGTTCCTAGAAGATAACCGATCAAGCTTCGACCAAACGCCAGACGCCGGGGCGTACGTCAGCAAAGCAGGATAGGACTCTCCATCGAGACCTATCCTGCTCCTGGCAACGACGGCCTTTGTCAGCAAGACCTGTCATCAGCCTAAATTAATGTACGTCCCGCTTCGAGGACGGCCGCCGCTGTATCCCGGGCAGTAATGATCGCCGCCCGCTGGCGCTGGTGCAGTCGCGGCGGCTGGTGGCCTGGGTCGCTCTTGTCGATCTTCGCCCGGAAGATCCGCTCAGCGTCGGGATGTAACCACCCTCCGGTCACCAGCTCACGGACCGTCCCGCTCGAGGCGAAGTTCGGATTCAACGAGAGATACGGCGCAGTCCACTGGCATCCGGCCTCGGTCAGCCTTCGACATGGTCGCGAGCTCGGTTGTCCCGTGCTGTGACAAAGCTCGAACGACGACGCAGCTACCCGGTTTCCTTTGCTCTGCTTCCCGATAGGAAACAGCCGTTACGGAACGTACACCTCACGCAAAGGAAGCTGGTCTACAGCGACAAAGCATTATGTTGCCGATAGGGAAGCGGAGCAAAGGGCAACAACCCATCCGCTCTGCCCACTCAACACAGTGACGGTACGCAGTCGCAGCTGGCCTGAGCACCGGCAAGGCCCGAGCGCCAACCTCGGTAGCCCCGCTGGAACTGCGTCGACCCGGGCCAACTGCGACCCGGGGGCCAGCTGCACCCCCCGTGCCAACTGCGACCCGGGTCTACTGTGACCGGGGCCTACTTCGACTGGGCGGCGAGTTCCTGGGCCCGGTTGCGGGCGGCTTCGAGGGCGGCGAGCAGCGCGGCGCGTACCCCGTGGTTTTCCAGCTCGCGGACGGCGGCGCTGGTGGTGCCGGCCGGGGAGGTCACCGCCTCGCGCAGCTTGACCGGATGCTCGCCGGAGTCGCGCAGCATGGTGGCGGAGCCGATCGCGGTCTGCACGATCAACTCGTGGGCGGTCGCGCGGGGCAGGCCGAGCAGTACGCCCCCGTCGATCATCGCTTCGACCAGCAGATAGAAGTACGCCGGACCGGAACCGGAGAGCGCAGTCACCGCGTCCTGCTGTGCCTCCGGCACCTGGATAGTGCTCCCCAGCGGAGCAAACATCGCCTTGGCCAGGGCAAGGTGCGCCTCGGTGGCGTGCGGGCCGGGTGAAATGGCGGTCATCGCCTGGTCGACCATGGCCGGGGTGTTGGTCATCACCCGGATCACCGGGGTGCTGTCGGCGAGTCGCCGGCCGAAGAAGCTCGACGGCAGCCCGGCACAGAGCGAGATCACCAACTGGTCGGCGGAGACCTTGGGGCCGATCTCGTCGAGCAACGCGGCGGCGTCCTCCGGCTTGACGCCGATGGCGAGCACGTCCGCCTCGGTCACCGCGGTCAGGTTGTCCACCACCCGTACGCCGTAGCGGGTGGCCAGGTCGGCGGCGCGTTCCGGGCGGCGGGCGGTGACCAGCAGCCGCTCGACCGGCCAGCCGGAGCGCAGCAGCCCGGCGAGCACCAGCTCACCCATCTTGCCCGCGCCGAGCACGGCTACCGTCGACACCCCCGACTCACCGAGCGTCATCTACCGTTCCCCTCTCCGCTGTCCCGACCGGGCGATGGCTGCCGCAGGTGGGCGGCCCGTCGCATCGTACGACGAGGCCGCCCACTGATCGATCTTCCGTTGTCGAGCTCAGCTGCCGAAGAAGACCTCGGCCTCGGCGTACCGCTCCAGCGGCACGGTCTTCAGCTCGCGGGTCGCCTCGGCCAGCGGCACCCGCACGATGTCGGTGCCCTGCATGGCCATCATCTTGCCCCAGTCGCCCTCGTTGACGGAGTCAATCGCGTGCAGGCCAAGCCGGGTGGCCAGCACCCGGTCGAACGCGGTGGGCGTGCCGCCACGCTGGATGTGCCCGAGTACGACCGTCCGGGCCTCCTTGCCGGTCTTGGCCTCGATCTGCTCGGCGAGCCACTGGCCGATACCACCGAGCCGGACGTGACCGAAGGCGTCGAGTTCCTGGTTGTGCAGCTGCATCTGACCCTCGAGCGGGTGGGCACCCTCGGCCACCACCACGATCGGGGCGTACTGCTTCTGGAACCGCTTCTCGACGTAGGTGGCGACCTGGTCGACGTCGAACTGCCGCTCGGGCAGCAGAATCACGTTGGCCCCGCCGGCGAGGCCGGCGTGCAGCGCGATCCAGCCGGCGTGCCGGCCCATCACCTCGACCACGAGGGTGCGGTGGTGGCTTTCCGCCGTGGTGTGCAGGCGGTCGATCGCCTCCATGGCGATGTTGACGGCGGTGTCGAAGCCGAACGTGTAGTCGGTCGCACCGAGGTCGTTGTCGATCGTCTTCGGCACGCCGACCACCTGGACGCCCAGTTCGTGCAGCTTGGTGGCCACGCCCAGGGTGTCCTCGCCGCCGATCGCGATCAACGCGTCGACGCCCTGGGCAGCGAGGTTGTCCTTGATCCGTTCAACCCCGTTTTCAATCTTGAACGGGTTGGTCCGGGAGGAACCGAGGATGGTGCCACCCCGGGGCAGGATGCCGCGTACGTCCGCGATGCCGAGCGGCCGGGTCAGCCCCTCCAGCGGGCCCCGCCACCCGTCCCGGAAGCCCACGAACTCGTGTCCGTAGACGTCCACGCCCTTACGCACGACCGCCCGGATTACCGCGTTCAGACCCGGGCAGTCACCACCGCCGGTGAGCACGCCGATACGCATGATCTGCTCATCCTCCAGGAGCTATTGGGCAGACCCAGTTAGAGCCCCAGGGTCCAAGTCATGTCAGACCGTCGGCGTCGTTGCCGGCCCGGGGCGGGCCGCCATTGCGCACTGTAGTCGCCCGCCGGGGGCCAGGCCAGCACACCCCCGGCCCCCGGTACGCGAAAGAACCGCCTTGATCAGGCGCGGACAGCGGGACACGCCGACCGGCGCGAAGTCGCGCGTCAGCCGCGTGTCGCACCAGCAGTGGTGAGCAGCGTGGCGTGTCGATCGTGTGTCAGTGACGGGTCAGCGGTAGGTCGGTCCTGGGGCAGCAGTAGGTCGGTCCCGGGTCAGCCGCCCATGGCTCGCCAACGGGCCAGGTTGTGCCGCGCGTCGACCAGGGCGTCGTGTCGTTCTGCCGCCGCGTCGGGCAGCGGCGGCCGCCCCTGGTCGTCCCAGACCTGGCGCAGCTCCTTGGTGAACCGGGGGATCTCCCGGGGCAATTCCGTCATCGAGCCCCAGAGCTGGGCCAATGCCACGTGGTCGTACGCGGCGTACCAGGCCCACAGCTCTAGCTGTTCCGCCGGTCGGTCCCGTACCGGTTCCATCAGGAAGTCGTAGAGATCGTCCCGGATACGCTGCCGAGACCGCCACGCTCGGTCAGCTGGCGAGGGCAGCTTGTCCAGGACGTTACGGCGCACCCAGGGCACTGCCCGGGAGTCGTCGAACTCGGTGGAGACGGCGTAGAACTCGCGGCCGTACTCGTCGACGACGCCGATCGACACGAGGTCGATGATCCGGCCGTCCTCGATGAACTCACAGTCGTAGAAATAGCGGTAAACCATCGGCGTCATCCTCGCCGATCCGGCTTGATCGCCGATCACCGGGGCCATCCCGGGACGAAACAGGGGCGAAACGAAAGCGCGGTGGCCGCCCTAACCGGCGGATCACCGCGCTTTCGATTATCGAGCTTTTTCGCTTGCCGATCTTTCTATTGGTCGATATTTCGATGGCCTATCGTCGCGCGAATCACACCGGCGGTCGGTTTGCGATGCCGTCGCGACCTCCCCCTCATCGGCCGATCGGCCAACAGCCCGCGCCCGGCCGGGGCAGGCGTCCACTCCCACCCCGGCCGGGCCACGGCACCCCTCGGCCCCGATCCGCTACCGCCCCCGTGCGGCCCCCACCCAGCAGCGGATCCGGACTCCAGAATGACCGTTGCCAGGACTCAGGACTGTCACAGAAGTGATTGGAGGGGTGTACAGCACGCGACAGGACAGCCATGATCTGATGTGTACCGCTACCGAGCAGGTAACCGGTGTCAGTTCACCTTGCACCCGGGCGACACAGGTCCGGCGAGGAGCAAGATGTGGTCCTAAACCGGGGAGGGGTTGGGCCGTGGAGGTTCGCCTGTCGGAGCCAGGTGACGCGCTCACTGGTGTCGAGATGTTCGCCGGCCTCGAGCCGGAGGTACGCCAACGGGTAATCGCGGCGGCGGTGCCCCGGACGTACCGCAAGGGCCAACTGCTGTTCGTGGAGAACGACCCGGGCGAATCGCTCATCGTGCTCCGCCGGGGCGCGGTGGCCGTGTTCCGTACCGCACCCACCGGCGAGCGGGCTGTGCTGAACGTGATCCGGCCGCCCGACGTACTCGGCGAGGTGTCCCTCCTGGACGCCTCCACCCGGTCGGCCTCGGCCGAGGCGATCGAGGACTGCACCGCGTTGGCCCTGTCTCGGGGTGCCTTCATGGAGCTGGTGCACTCCAACCCGCGCATCCTCGACGCGGTGATGCGGTCGCTCGGCGGCCTGATCCGCCGGCTCACCGAACAGAACGCCGACCACGTCTTCCTCGACCTGCCGGGTCGGGTGGCCAAGACCCTGGTCCGACTGGCCGGGGAAAGCCAGGCTCCGATGATCACCATCGAGCTCAACCAGAGCCAACTCGCCGAGATGGCCGGCGGTTCGCGGCAGAGCGTCAACCAGGCCATCGGATCGTTCGCCAGCCGGGGCTGGCTGCGTACCGAAGGGCGACGGATCGTCGTGACCGACGTGGGGGCGTTGCGTCGACGGGCCGGCATGGCCGACCGCTGACAAATCATCAGGCGCTACGTCGGCATCGTCGATACCGCTGCCCGATCGTCAGGCGCTACGTCGACATGGCCGACCACTGACCGATCGTTGACAGACCGTCGAAAGAGAAAGAAGACGTCCCGGATCCCGCTGTCGCGGTGTCCGGGACGTCCTAGTTTTGGCTCGTCAGTCCACAAATCACGGCTGGGTGCTGGTCGGCCCCGCCCAGTCCGTGCCCTCGTTGCCACCGGTCGGGCCGGCCCAGTCGGTCTTCTCGCCACCGACGATCCCCTCCGCCTGCAGCTTGGCCAGGGTGGCCGCGTCCACGTCGACCATTTCGCCGGCGGAGTGGCTGACTCCGTCGCCGTCGGTCCACTCACCGTCAAGCCGGACGTACACCATGGCTATCTCCCCACGTGTGATCACTCATTTTGGCCGCTCGACTGTAGCCCGATTCACCACTCGTTGGACTGTCCACTAACCAACAGCCGGGTTCCCGACAGTGGCGGTGAACGCCCATACTCACTTTCGTAACCGGCGAGTCCGTCAGAATCATCGAGTCGGACCGACCAGATATGACAGTCCCGATCAGTCGGAGGAAACGACATTCCCACTTCGTGTGCCCAGTGCGGCCGGACCGCCGCTGCCGGTGACCGTTTCTGCGGTGGCTGCGGGACCGAGCTGACTCCCGCCTGTGCACACTGCGATCGTCCGCTCATTGCTGACGCGGCGTTCTGCACCTCCTGCGGCAAGCCCAGAATGGGTGGTCCACCCCGGTCAGCGGCGAGCGCCCAGGAGGACCGACGTCGGGTGAGTGTGCTCTTCGTCGATTTGATCGACTTCACTCCGTACGTCGAACGCGCCGACCCGGAACTGGTCCGGGGCATGCAGACCGGGTTCTTCTCCGCGGCTCGTCGGGTGGTCGGACAGTACGGCGGGGTGGTGGAGAAGTACATCGGGGACGCTGTCATGGCGCTCTTCGGTGCGCCGGTGGCGACCGAGAACGACGCGCTGCGTTGCGTACGTGCCGGGTTGGAGCTGCAACGGGTGCTGACCCGGTACGCCCCGACCGGCACCGACGAGTTGCGGTTCCGGGTGGGGGTGGCTACCGGGGAGGCTCTGGTCGACGTGGCCGCCGCTCGGGACGGGGGCCAGGCCATCGTCGCCGGTGACGTGGTCAACACCGCCTCCCGCCTACAGTCGATGGCCCCGCCCGGCGGGGTGTTGACGTGTGGTGTCACCTACACGCTGACCAAGGATGCGATCCGCTACGAGGAACAGCCGCCGGTGACCCTGCGCGGTCGGTCGTCGCCGACCGAGGTGTGGCTGGCCCGGGCTCCGGTGACTCGACAGCCACCGGATCAGGAGCCGGACTCCACCCCGTTGATCGACCGCGAGCATGAGCTGGGTCTGCTGGTCAACGCCCTGCACCGGTGCACCCGGGACCAGGTGCCGCAGGTGGTGGCGGTCTTCGGGCAGGCCGGCATCGGCAAGAGCCGGCTGGTCCGGGAGTTGTTCCGGCACGCGGAACGACTCATCGACCAGCCGCTGACCTGGCGTACCGGGCGCTGCCCGCCGTTCGGGGAGAACGTCACGTTCGCCGCGCTGGCCGACATCGTCAAGGCCGAGGCCGGCATTCTCGACACCGACCTGGCCACCGCCGCCGCTGCCCGGCTTCGCTCCGCCGTACACGAGTTGGTGGGCCCGGGCGAGGCGGACCGGCTCGTCGACGCGCTCTGCCCGCTGGTCGGCCTGCCCGGCCCCACCCTGCCGGCCGAGGAGACCGAGTCGGCCTGGCGGCGGTTCCTCATCGCGCTGGCCACCCGCCGGCCGACCGTACTGGTCTTCGAGGACCTGCACTGGGCCGACGAGGCGATGCTGCGCTTCGTCGAACTGCTCGGCGCGTCCGCCCGCGACGTGCCGTTGCTGCTGCTCTGCACCGCCCGGCCCGAACTGGTCAACCGCGATCCCAGCTGGGCCGGCACCATCACCGGTTCGCTGACCATCACCCTGCCGCCGCTGCGCAACAGCGGCATCGCCTCGCTCTACGCGCACATGTTCGGCCAGGCAGCGTTCACCGCCGAGATGCTCCACCCACTGGTCGAGGTCGCCGACGGCAACCCGCTCTACGCCCACGAGTACGTGCGGATGCTCATCGAACAGGGGACGCTGCGCCGGTCAGTCCAGGGCTGGTCGATGGAGAAACACCACGGCCTGCCGATGCCGGACAGCGTGCACGGCGTCATCGCCAACCGGGTCGACCTGCTCGACGCCCAGGACCGGGCGGTGCTACTCGCCGCCTCGGTGGTCGGGATGCAGTTCTGGCCCGGTGCGGTGGCTGCGGCCCTCGGGCAACCCGTGGAGTCCGTCGAACGGGCGCTGCGCCGGCTGGAACAACGCGACTTCGTACACGAGCAGCCCGGCTCGACCATGGCCGGGCAGCCGGAGTTCCGGTTCCGGCACATCCTCGTCCGTGACGTCTGTTACCAGCGGCTGCCCCGGACCGAACGGGTAGCCCGGCACGAGCGAACCGCCGACTGGCTGGACACCCTGTCTCGTAGTCGGGCCACCGACCTGGCCGAGGTGCTGGCCCATCACCGCTGGGCGGCGCACGAGATCGCTCGTACCCTCGGCATGCAAACCGACCGGTACGCCTCAGCCGCCCGCGAAGCGCTGCACCGCGCGGCGCAGCGGGCGTACGCCCTGCATGTCCTCGACGCCGCGGCCAGCCACGCCGGACGGGCGCTCGCCCTGGCCGGCGACGCCGACCCGCTCAGCCGGCTACAACTGGAACTGCTCAGTACCGAGATCGCCTTCTACCGCAACGGCAGCGCCTTCCTCTCCGGTGGCGGCACAGAACAGCTCACCACCCTGGCCAACCAGCTGTTCGCGTACGGCGACCCGGCCTGCGCGGCCCGTGCCTGGACGCTGCTGGGTCAGGCGGCCTGGCTGCAGACCGACCGGACCACCGCGCTGATCCGGCTGGACCGGGCCGTAGAGCTGTTCGACCCGCTGCCGGACACCGCGCAGAAGGCCCAGGCCTACAACGAGTTGGGTCGACTGCACATGCTCAACTACGAGCGTGACCCGGCCATCGCCGCAGCCGAGGCGGCGGCCGACATCGCCGAACGATTGGGGCTGGTGGAGACCCAGACCGATGCGCGGATCACCATGGCGGTGGCCCGCTACCAGGCCGGTGACCGGGCCGGGCTGGACGAGTTGCACGCGGCCGCCCAGTTCTGCCAGAAACACCAACTGCTCGCCCTGAAGCGGGCGATACAAAACCTCGCGTACGCGATCCGCGAGGAGGGCGACTGGATCCGTTCCAACAATCTGCTCACCTCGGCGTCGACCGCCAACGGCGCCACCCTGACCACCGGCTACTCGGCCGAGGCGATGCACGCCTACTTCGACGGCCAGTTCGACCGGCTGCTACAGGCGGCGGACGCCTTCGTCGACACCCCCGCCGGCGCGTGGGACGTGCAGGTCCGTGGGCTACGGGCCTGTCTACGGGTGCTGCGGGGCCAGCCGGTGCCCCCCGCGCCAACCGCCGTCAGAGCAGGTGCCGGAGCCAGTACGGGAGCCGGCGTGTCGATGGTCGAGCAGCTGGCCGGTCCGCCACCGGACGATGTCACGGACGCGCTCGACACCGCCCGCCGCAGCGGCTTCCATCGGCCGCACTGGACCATGCTGGGCCTGGCCGCGCTGTGCCGGAGTCTGGAAGGGCGTCGGACGGAAGCCGACACGCTCCTCACCGAACTGGCCGAATCATGGATGAAGGTGCCAGCGTTGGCCAGCGGTGAATGGGTGACCGCCGCCGCGTTCGCTGCCGCCCTGGCTGGCCGAGACGCCGCTGTACGGGTACGCGGCATGCTCGACCGGGTAGGCCACCGGACGCCGTGGGCGGACGCCGCCCTCCAGACAGTGACCGCTGCGGTGGCCGCCGCCGACGGGGACCATGCCCGGGCGGCCCAGCTCTACACCGCGGCATCGGAGATCTACACGCAGATCCCGGCCATCACCGACCGGATGCTGGCGCTGGCGCTGGCCGTTGGGGAGCTGGACCGGGCCGGGGACCGAGTCTCCGGGCAGAACACGCTGGTCGAGGTACGGGCGTTCGCGCAGCGAAACGGCGCACTGGGCCTGCTGCGGCTCAGCCGGCCGCCCGCCATCTGACACTGTCCGACCTCTGGGCCGCCATCTGACACTGTCCGACCTCTGGGCCGACACCTGACGCTGTCCGCTCTCTGGCCCGTTAGTCACTGGCCCTCGACCCGGTACGGCTCAGGCCGCGATCGGCTCAGCCGGCTCGGTACTGCTCTCCGTGGCCTGCTGGGTCTTCACCTTCTGGGCGTACATGTCGACGTACTCGCGGCCGGAGAGTTCCATCAGCTCGTACATGATCTCGTCGGTGATGGCGCGTTCGACGAAGCGGTCGCCGGACATCCCGGCATAGCGGGAGAAGTCCAACGGTTTCCCGAACCTGATCTTCACCCGCCGGATCTTCGGGATCAGCTTTCCGGGCGGCTGGATCTCGTCGGCGTTGAGCATCACCACCGGGATGACCGGGGCGCCGCTGTCCAGAGCCAGCCGGGCCACGCCGGTCTTGCCCCGGTAGAGCCGGCCGTCCGGCGAGCGGGTGCCCTCCGGGTAGATCCCGGCGATGTTGCCCTGGCGCAGCACCTGCAACTGGGTATCCAGTGCGGCGCGGGCGGCGCGACCACCGGAGCGGTCGACCGGAATGGTGCCGGTACCAACGAAGAACATCTTCGTCAGCCAGCCCTTGATCCCCTTACCAGTGAAGTATTCGGCCTTTGCCACAAAAGTTACTTTGCGCTTGACCATCAGGGGCATGAAGATCGAATCGGAGAACGACAGGTGGTTGCTGGCAAGGATCGCCGGCCCCGAGTCAGGGACGTTCTCCCTCCCCTCGACCTGCGGCCGGAAGATCAGCCTGAGCCAGGGGCCGAGGATGATGTACTTCATCAGCCAGTACAGCACCAGTGTCCTTCCCGATAGATGCCCGCGCCCCACGCTGGCAGGCTGCTCCACGACCGGCTGCGCACAACGCGGTCGGTCGAAACAGAGGCGGGCGGGCGGAACCGTCGCCCCTGAGCCTACGAAGCGAGCACGGCACACCACAACGCACTCCCGGAACCAGTGGCCGCCGTGTCACGATTCAAGGCACGACGTGTGTGGGGTTCGTTGGTCGACTCGCCCGAGTCAGGCTGTGCGTCGTACGGGATGGTCGGGGCGCTCGGTTCGCCCGGGGAGGGAGGGTGTCCGGTGTCAGCGGGTGGCGCCCGTCGTGGGCGACGGGACAACGGGCTCGATGCGACTGAGTATGCCGTCGCTGGTGACGTGGATCCCCGAGTCGGCGAACACCTGCTCGATGTTCTCGCAGCAGGTGGAATCGCCGCCTACCTCCAACCATCCGCCGACCTCAACCCGGTGACCCGGACCACCACGGTCCCACCCCGCCCCACTGATCGGCTCTACGTCGACCGAGCACACCTCGCCACCGCCCGGGACTACCTCACCCAACTCGCCGACGAAGACCTGCCCAAGGGCGGAAACGAGCCAGACATCGAAGCCGAGTGGGCCAAGATCGTTGCTGGCTACCACACGGACGTGACGCCCGGCAGCCGCCCGTGGCCGGCCGCCGAGGACGTACCGGCCAGCACGAAGAAGGACGTACCAGCCGCCAAGGGAGAGGACCGACCGTCCGCCAAGGAAGCGGTCCCGGACAAGGAAGGCACCGTCGACCATGCCGGCGAAGAGACCGCCGATCCGCCAACCGGCGGCACCGCCACCGCCGTACGCCCCGGGCCGGCCGCCACCGGCCTACGGCCGCTGACCTCGGCCACCGACATCTCCGGTATCTCCATCGGCGGCCGGGCCGACGAGCCGTCCCTACTCGATGGTCTGGACACCTTCGGCCGGGACCTGCCGGACGACCCGGAGGAGGGCTACACGCCCCCGCCCCCGCCCCCACTGCCACAGGTGTCGAAGTTCGCGGTGGCCGCCGTCCTCGGCATCATCGTCGGCTTCGCGCTCCTGCTCTTCCCGACGCTGCTGCCCATCCAGCGCAGCCTGACCACCACCATCGGTTTCGTCGGGATCCTCACCGGTTTCGTGACGCTGATCTGGCGACTCCGCCCAGGCGATGAGGAAGAGGACGATCCGGACGATGGGGCCGTGGTCTAACCTAACCGCCCGAATAGCGAGACCTTGGACGCCCCAACACACGTGTGTAACACTCGTGTAACTTCTCGTCAGTAGGAATACCGCTGTAAGTCACCTCCCCCTCACGGTCACCGCTCCTCATGGCGGTGCGCCCTCGCCCGGAACACAGGTGCCCGGATGCGACAGAGTTCCCTTGTGGTGGTTTCCAACCGCCTACCGGTCGACGACAGCGTGGCCCCCGACGGCGTCTGCGAATGGCGGCGCAGCCCCGGCGGCCTGGTCACCGCCCTCCATCCAGTTCTCCAGCACGCGCCCGCCACCTGGGTCGGTTGGGCCGGCGGCACCGGTCCCGCCCCGACCCTCGCCGACATCGACGGCGTACACATGCACACCGTCCCGTTGAGCCACGAAGACGTACGGGACCACTACGAAGGTTTCGCCAACTCCACGCTATGGCCGCTGTTCCACGACGCAGTGGAACAGCCCGTCTACCACCGGCGCTGGTGGGAGGCCTACCAGCGGGTCAACCAACGATTCGCCGACGCCGCAGCCGAGGCCGCCGAGCCCGGAGCGGTGGTCTGGGTCCAGGACTACCACCTGCAACTGGTACCCGCACTACTCCGCGCCCAGCGCCCCGACCTGCGCATCGGCTTCTTCCTGCACGTGCCGTTCCCACCCCCCGAGCTGTTCATGCAGCTGCCGAGACGCGCCGAGTTACTGCTCGGCATGCTCGGCGCCGACCTGGTCGGCTTCCAGCGCGCCCAAGCGGCGCACAACTTCGCGCAGCTCGCCGACAAGGTGCTCAACCTGCCCGCGACCGACGACCAGATCTCGATAGACGGCCGGGAGGTACGCGTCGGCGCGTTCCCGGTCTCCATCGACATGGCGGAAATGGAGGCGCTGGCCCGCCGACCGGACGTCGTGGACCGCGCCCGGCAGCTCCGCCGCGACCTGGGCGAGCCGCAGCAGGTCATCCTCAGCATCGACCGGATGGACTACACCAAGGGCATCGAGCAGCGACTCAAGGCCTACAGCGAGCTGATCGCCGACGGCCATGTCAAGGTCCGCGACACGGTGCTGGTCCAGGTGGCCGTACCGACCCGGGAACGGGTTGGGCAGTACCAGATCCTGCGGGAACGGGTCGAACGTGAGGTTGGCCGGATCAACGGCGAGTTCGGCCGGGTCGGCGAACCCGCCATCCACTACCTCACCCAGCACTTCGACCGGGCCGAACTGGCCGCCCTCTACCTGGTCGCCGACGTCATGGCGGTCACCCCGTTACGGGACGGCATGAACCTGGTTGCCAAGGAGTACGCAGCCGCCCGGGTCGACGACAACGGCATCCTCGTACTCAGCGAGTTCGCCGGCGCGGCAGCGGAGCTGTCCCAGGCGTACCTGGTCAATCCGCACGACCTCGACGGCCTCAAGCTGACCCTGATGCAGGCGTTGCGGGCGGACCCCACGGATGGTGCTGACCGGATGCGGGCGATGCGCGCCCACCTGCGCCAGCACGACATCCGCGCCTGGGCGCGCGACTACCTGACCGCGCTGGATCACACCGGCTCGGTGGCCGCCCGACTCACCGCCGGCTAGCGCTGTTTGTGGTTAGGAAGGGCCCCTTCTTATCGCATTTTGCATAGGAAGGGGCCCTTCCTAACCACGAGGCAGGGTGGGACGTCAGCGCTCCTTGTCGAGCCAGTCCAGGACCGCGTCGATCGGCTCCCGCCACCGCGCGTCGAGCATCAGGTCATGGCCCATGCCGGGAAAGAGCAGCGGCGCGGCACCATAGCGGCGGGCCGCCCGGCCCAGCGCGGTGGCCGACACCACCCGATCGTCGGGACTGCCCAGCACCAACATCGGCGGGTTCCCCACCGCCGACTCCGGCTCACGATGCGTCAGCAACTGCCACTGGGCCCGCTTCCCGGCCCGGCCGAGCCGTCCCACATAGCCGCGAGCCGTCGCATCCGGCAACTCCCGGCTGAACAACTGCCGGCGGCTCATTCGCAGCCGACCGCCGAAAACCGCCGGCACGGTGCCAACCGGGTTGCGCAGCAGCGCCGACCCGGCTGTCCCCCAGCCGCCGAACACCGGCGCGACCAGCACCCCGGCGCGGGCCGGGTACCGCGCCAGGGCGTGCGTCACCACCAGCGCGCCGGCGCCGTGCCCCACCAGCACCGCCTGCCGGGGCAGGCTCGCTGCCACCTGTGCCACATCATGGGTGTACGCCCGCAGCGTCGCCTCCGGCGCAGGGCCGCTGCCGCCGTGCCCGCGCAGGCTCATCGCGTGTGCCGGGAAGCCCCGCGACGCGGTGTGCTCCAACCAGTGCTCAGCGAACGCCCAGGCGCCATGGCCGAACCCCGGTACGAACAGCACCGGCGGCTTGCCCTCGTCGACCTCGGGCGTGGCGGTCAGCACCTCCCGACGTACCGGCCGCACCGGGTGCGCCCAGTCCTGCACCCGCATCACCTGGACCTGCCCACCCTTGGCGCTCATTGCACGCTCACTCCTCGCGCTCACTGGGCTAACCTCCCGTTCGCGACTGCGGGGCTCGCAAGCTCACTCCTCGCGCTCACAGCCGGTCCTCTGTTCGCGACTGCGGGGCTC